>WTGC01000228.1:82744-86019 GCA_011523705.1 Chloroflexota bacterium
GCCTTCGCGCGGCAGTATGACGGTCACGCCCGTACGAGCGACTCGCGGCGCATCGTAAATCAAGGTGCTGTGGCCAACGAGCACATTAGGCACATCAGTGATGGCGTTGTGTTTACCCGGGGGCAAACGTCCGACGGTGATGCCCAAATCTCGCAATCGCATTCGCACGGTTCACCTGGCTATGGAGTATTCCGTCATCATAAGCCGAGCCTGGCATCGGCCACCATCTCGTGGAATTTCAGCCCGCTCTCCATCGCTTGTGCGAGGAAAGCCGCTTCATCGCCTGTGTGGACATGCCCGAGTTCCTTCGGCATGGAGAGCTCGATCGTCATGTATTCCTTGTCGTAGGCGGAGTCGGCTATAATCTTGGCCAACCGATCCCAATCGACCGTGCCCGAAAAAATGAGACCGTGTTGATCGGCGCTGCTGTCGTTGTCGTTCAGATGAAATGCGATCAAGCGATCTTTCACCGTTTCAGCGAAATCCAAGCCGCCACCGGTGATATTGCCATGACCAGGATCGTAGCAGATGCCCACATTTGAAGGGTCGTAGGCGGCCAAGACTCTGTGCAGTGTCGCGTGGTTGCTCAGCAAATTTTCAAATGCGACGCGAACGCCCCTCTCCCTGGCATAAGGTAGCAGCTCATCCATTGAGCGATGGACCGCCTCCCAAAAGGCGATGCTTTTACCAGCCTCGTCAGGCCGTGGCAGATGCAGCACGATCACATCTGTGTCAAGTCGGTTCGCCATATGAATGCGGTTCTTGACTAATTCCAGCCCAGCCAAGCGGATAGCTTCGTGCTCGGAGTAGTAATGATTGTGCACGCCGGCTGAGGCATGCAGATCGTTGACAGTAAGCCTGTAGGATCGCAGCCATCGAGCGATCTGGTCGATCTCAACCTCAGAATAGAGATAGTCGGATCCGAAGTGATGGCACCAATGAATCTGTGAAAACCCGGCAACAGCGATCTGCCTCAGGCGGGGTTCCGGGTTGCCATGAGAATTTTTGTAGTCGGTGTTAATGGCGAGCATATCACCCCTTCGCGATGCGGCAACGGTGGGTCCAGCTCATTGCGCATCAACGGCAGCCTAATGCGTTGCGACGCTGGATAGGCTAATGAGATCCACCTGCGACTCCCGCAATTCTTCAAGCGGGATGTGACAGCGAATGACGTGGCCTTCGGCCGCGAATTGGCTGGGCGGCGTCTCGTCGTCGCAGATGGACCCGATGCGGCGGGGGCAGCGTCGCTGGAAGCAACAGCCGCGCGCCGGCGGTTCCGCCTCCTGCACGTCCTTGGCAAGCAGTTGCGCCCGCGCGCCCGGAACCGGCTCGGGCACCGCCGCCAGCAGGGTCTCGGTGTAGGGATGGTAGGGGGGAGCGTAAATGTCCGCGACGGGCCCCACCTCGCAGATCCGGCCCTGATAGAGTACAGCCACCCGGTCAGCGATAGCGCGGACGACGGCCAGGTCGTGCGAGATAAAGAGATAGGCTGCGCCCCGATCGGCTTGCAGCCCCGCCAAAAGCTCCAAGACAGCGGCCTGCACCGAAACATCGAGCGCGGAAGTCACTTCGTCGCACAACACCAAGTCCGGCTCGGCGGCAAAGGCGCGTGCGACGGCAACTCGCTGTTTTTCGCCGCCCGACATTTGGCCGGGATGCCTCTCCAAATATCGCGGGGTGAGCCGCACCTCTTCCAACAGCGCGCCAGACCGGTCCAAACGCCCTTTGCCGTCCATCTCGAAATAAAGACGCAGCGGGGCATCGAGAATCTGCTTAACAGTATGGCGCGGGTTGAGGGACGCGTCCGGGTTTTGGAAGATGATCTGAATTCTGTGGTGCATCTCAGCCGGACGGCTTTCGACTGTTGAGGCGAGATCCTGCCCCCCGAAGTCAATCCGACCGGCGCGAGGCGGCAGCAAACCGGCGATGGTGCGGGCGATGGTCGATTTGCCCGAGCCGCTCTCGCCAACGAGGGCGAGCGTCTCGCCCCGGTGGATGGTGATGGTAAAACTGCTTACCGTCATCGGCGGTTCGGGCTCGCCACGCCAGCGCGCCACCAACGCGGCCAGACCGTGCTTGGCATAGGTAATATCCACCTCGGCCAAGTCAAGCAGCGGTTCTGCTTCCGCGTCTTGGTCTATCCCAGCCTTCAGGTCGCGCAACTGGCCGGAAGCCCCGCTCGCCACAACTCGCTGCCAATGATGGCATTGCACCAAATGGCGTATCTTCCCTTTACGATCCGTGGGTGCGAGCGCCGGGTCAATGGTCTTGCAAGTCTCATCGGCGAAGGCGCAGCGCGGGACGAAGGCGCAGCCTACCGCGTCTTCGCCTGGCGCCGGCGGCCGACCGGCCATCGCTTGCGGCAGGCCAGCGTAAGAAAGACGTGGCACGGAACCCAACAGGCCGCGGGTATACGGGTGCACCGGATCGGCAAAAACATCGTCAATTGCCCCATCCTCGACGATTTCGCCTGCGTACATCACCGCCAGACGATCGCAGACACGGGCGATCGCGCCCATGTCGTGGCTGATGTAGAGCATCGCCGTTCCCGTCGACTCCTGGATTTCCCGCAGCAAGTCGAGAATATGAGCCTGCGTGGTCACATCAAGGCCGGTCGTCGGCTCGTCGAGCACAAGCAATTCGGGCCTGCCGGCCAAGCCCATGGCGATGGCGACCCTTTGCAGTTGACCGCCCGAAAGCTCGTGAGGGAAACGGCGGGCGAGCTCGTCCACTTGCGGCAAGTGCACCTGGGTCAGCAGTTCCAGCACGCGTTCCTGCAACGCAGCGCCCGCCAGACCCAGATGCAGCGTTAATACTTCTGCGATCTGCTCGCCCACGCGCATGGTCGGCGTCAGGGCCGAACTGGCGCTCTGCGGGATTACGGCCACCCGTTGCCCGCGTATGCTCGCCAGTTCTTGCGGCGCCAAACCAAAGACATCCACGCCTTCGAAGCGCACTGAGCCAGCCAACACCTGGCCACCGGGGCGCAGATGCCCCAGCAGGGTCATGCCAAAGGTGGTCTTGCCACAGCCGGACTCACCTACCAGGCCGAGTGTCTCACCCCGCTCCATCGATAGCGACACATTGCGGACTACCTGCACAAACTGGCCCGCTCGCGTGCGGAAACCGGTCGTCAAGCCCTCAACTTCTAGCAGTTTTGGGATCATGTCGGCGCTTCCTGGCTGCGGTCCAACCCGATCGCCTTGGACAGGGCGTCGCCTGCCAGGTTTATGCCAATGATCATGGTGCTGAGGGCGAGCACCGGGAACAATGTC
>WTGC01000146.1 GCA_011523705.1 Chloroflexota bacterium
GAGGGCAATATCGCCCTTGACGAAGAAGCCTGGGTCGAGCTGCTGAACTGGTACAAGAGTTATGGCGACAGATTCGGCGTCGAAAACCTGGCCGCCTACCGCTCAACTTACGGTGGCAACGGCTTTGGGCGCAACTCGCCGCAAGGCATCTACTATACCGGTTTGATCAGCTTCTGGGTGATTGGCAGTTGGCTGTTCAACGATATGGGCGAATACGGGCCTGATGTCGATTTCGGCGTGGCGCCAATCCCGACCCGGGAGGGCGTTGAAGACGCCACGCCGGGCACGTCGATCGGAAATATGTATTTCGTGCCCGCCAATTGCGCCAACCCGGACGGCGGTTTCGCCTTTGCCAATTATATGAGTTCGTCGCCCTACGTGGCGGTCAACAAGGCGCTGCCAGATAGCGTCATGCCGTCACGCCCGTCGTTGGCGACCCTGCCCGAAGTCGAAGAAGAAGGCGCCTGGACGGTCCTGGCTCGTGACGAGATTCTGCCCAATACGCTGGAGAGACCGAGCTTCCCCGGCAACGGTTTCCTGGGCCGCGCCTTGAATGAGGCGGTGGACAATGTGATGTTCAATGACGCCGACCCGGCGACGGTGATCGCTGACGCGGTCGCTCGTTCACGGCGCGAGGTTGAGCGCTTGAGGGGTTAACCCCCATCCCCCAGCCCCTTCCTGAAGCGCAGTGTCTACGCGCGCCCAAAATGAGGGAAGGGGAGCTAGGCACATTTGTAGTGAAGTCCTTCCCTCTTTATGGGGGAAGGATTTAGGATGGGGGTAATGAGACAAAGTTTATGTTCAAAATGAAACGAGACCCGGCCGACCAGCCGAATAGCTGGCGCACGGACAATCTGCCGGCTTGGGGTTTGTTCTTCGTCGCGCCCTGGATCATCGGCTTCATCGCCTTTACCGTTTATCCCTTTTTCGCCTCTCTATACTATAGCTTCACCAACTTCAACATCATCAATCTCACGCCGCGCTGGGTGGGCTTGGACAATTATGTCGAGCTCTTCACTGCTGACCCGCTGTTCTGGACATCAATCAGCAACTCGATAAGATACGCCGCCCTGCTGCTTGTCTTCGCCACCATCTTTGATATCTTCATCGCTTATTTGCTGAGCCAGAATGTGAAGTTCTTGTCGATATACCGCACGATATTCTTCTTCCCGGTGCTGGTGCCGGTGGTGGCGGCCAGCTTAACCTGGATCTGGATTCTGAATCCGCGCTTCGGCTTGATGAACGGCTTGCTTGAACTGGTTGGCATCAAGGGACCGAATTGGCTGGCGTCGCCGGACACGGCAATGTACGCGCTGATCTTCATCGGCGTCTGGGGCAGCGGGCGCCAGGTGATCGTTTATCTCTCCGGTTTCAACGATATTCCTGGCCAACTCTATGAAGCAGCCGACATCGACGGCGCGTCCGGCTTGCAGAAGTTCTGGCGGATTACGCTGCCATTGCTCTCGCCCCAGATATTCTTCAACGTCGTCACCCTGATCATCTTTTCTCTGCAATCATTTTCCGAGGTCTACATCATGACGCAGGGCGGGCCGGCAAATTCGACCCTGCTCTATGCCGTCAATCTGTACAACCGCGCCTTCGAGGATTACGCCATGGGCTACGCCTCGGCGCTGGCTTGGATCATGTTCCTGCTCATCCTGGGATTGACCTTGATCATTTTCAAATTCTTGAGCGGACGCGTCATCTATGAACGATAAGGGGCAACATTAGCATGGCAGTTTTGCAGCCGGCCGCGCCCGGTCGCCGCGCCATGACCGACGAAGAGCGCAACTACCTGCTTCTGCAGCGCGCGAGATCTGTCATCAAGCATGCCGTTTTGATCACATTCGGCATCGCATTCATGCTGCCCTTCGTCTGGATGATCAGCTCCTCGGTCAAGCCGAACATCGACATCTTTGAGATTCCCGTCCGCTTGATTCCCAAGTCGCTCCGCCTCGAGAATTACATCGACGCCACCAACGCCATCCCCTTCTGGCAATACTTGTGGAATTCCACCTATTACACCATCTTCGCCACCATCGGCGCGGTACTGTCCAATACCTTCATCGCTTACGGTTTCGCCCGCGTGCGCTGGCGCGGGCGCAATGTGCTCTTCATCATCGTCATCGCCACCATGATGCTGCCCTTCCAGGTGCGCATGATCCCGCTGTATATCTTGTTCGCCCGCATTGGCTGGCTGAATTCTTTCTTGCCGCTGATCGTGCCGAATTTCTTCGGCAACGCCTTCTACATATTCCTGATGCGCCAATTCATGATGACGCTGCCGAAGGAGCTGGATGACGCTGCCCGCATCGACGGCGCCAGCGAATGGGGCATCTTCTGGCGGGTGGCGGTGCCGCTGTCCAAGCCGGCGATTCTTACGGTCGCCATCTTCGAGATCATCCACACCTGGCACGACTTTATCGGGCCGCTGGTTTATCTGCGGCACCCGACCAAATACACGCTGTCGATTGGCTTGCGACTTTATTTCACACAGTACGGCGCTGAATGGGGCTTGCTGATGGCGGCGGCGGCCATGTTCACGATTCCGATGGTCATCTTCTTTTTCGTCGCGCAGCGGTCTTTCATCGAAGGCATCACCCTGACGGGGCTCAAAGGCTAGCCGCATGGCGCGCGTCCTGTCGCAGCCGCAAGCTCGTGAGGCGCTCAAAGCCGGCATCGATACGCTGGCGGGCGCGATCGTCCCGACGATGGGTCCGCTCACCGGTCCGGTCGCCCTGGACGACAAGACGCGCGGCGGATCGCCCGAGTTGCTCGACGATGGCGGGACGATTGCGCGGCGCATCCTGCAATTGGAGGATCGAGACGCCGATGTCGGCGCCATGCTGCTGCGGGAGACGCTCTGGCGGCAGCGCGAACAACACGGCGACGGCGCGGCGACGGCGGCGGCGCTCTATCAGACTGTATTCGCCGAAGGCCAACGTTTCATCAGCGCCGGCGGGAATGCCATGCTGCTGCGACAAGCGCTGGAAACTGGTTTAATGCAGTTGCAGTCGGACTTGCGCCGGCAGGTGCAAGCGGTGACTTCCATCGATGAAATGGAGCGGCTCGCCCTTTCCGTCTGCGGCGACCCTGATATTGCGGTGGCGCTGGCTGATATCTTTGATGTGCTGGGCGCGCATGGGGCAATTGAAGTGCGCGATGGCGGGCGCGACCTGGGGCATGAGTTCTTCCTCGGCTCGCATTGGGAGAGCAGAGTCCCGTCGAATATCGTTTTCGATGGCGTCGTCGGCGAGCGCATCGAATTGAAGAATACGGCTTGGCTGATCAGCGACTTTGAATTGGACGACTTGGGCGCGCTGGTCAAACTAGTGACCGATGTTTATCAGGCGGGCTACGACTCGCTGGTGATCTTGGCGAAGTCCTTTTCCGAGCAGATCATCGCCGCCCAAGGCGCCAACAGCCAAATGGAAGGTTTCCAACTGGTTTATCTCGAGCCGACCGGACTAGTCGACGAGCAAGAAGCGGCGCTGGAAGACCTGGCGCTGATCACCGGCGGAGGTGTGTTGCGGACGATTACCGGGCATAGCCTCGACGCAATCACGCGCGGCCTGCTGGGCGCTTCCGAACTGGCTTGGGTCGATAGCCAGCGCTTCGGCATCATCGCCGGCGGCGGGGGTGACGAGGAGTCAGTCAAGCGAGAGATCGGGGCGCTGGAATCCAATTACATAAACAGCGATGACGAACGACAGCTAGTCGTACTGCGGGCGCGAATCGGGCGACTGCGCGGCGGCAGCGCGGTGGTCTACGCGGCCGGCAGCAGCGCAAGCGAACTGCGCTATCAGACCGAACTGATCACACGGACGATCGCGGCGCTGCGCTCCGCCCTTCTGGAGGGGAGCTTGCCCGGCGGCGGGACGGCGCTGCTGCGCTGCGTCAAGCGGCTGCGCGCGCGCTATGAAGACAGCGGGGACCTGCATGCGAGAGCTGCGTGGCAGATCCTGATGAAAGCGGCCGAGGCGCCTTGCCGGGCGCTGCTGGCGAACGCCGGGCACGAAGCGCCTGGCATCGTAGTCGCCGAGATTCAGTCGGGCGCGAATGGCGCCGGCTATGATCTGCGCCGGGGGCGCGTCGTCGATATGCGCGAGGAAGGCCTCATCGATTCGGCAGCGGCGCTGATGGCGGCGGTGAGAAACGGTATCGGCGGGGCGGCGCTGGCGCTGACAGTGGATACGATTGTGCATCGCGTCAATCCGCCGCTGGCGATTGATCCCGGCGGACTGCCATCAGATGCTGATCTGGGGAATATAGAACTGAAATAAGACATATTGACATATCGAAATACCTTGAGGAGAAACGGCGAAATGGGCTGGGAACCAACGGCTGAACAAAAGCGAAACTACGAAGAGCGCGGCTACTTCACCGTGCCAAATGTGATCCCGCGGCAGACAGCAGCGGAAATGCTGGGCGTGATCAAGAACGCGATTCTGACGCCGGAAACAGACGACATCATGACCGATGCCGACCCGATGGACCCGATGAATGACGATACGCCGCAGGCGCGCGCCGTGCGCTACCGCAAGCTGAGCCAGTTCAACCAGCGGAATCCGCTGATCTGGCATAACGCGCATTGCGGCAAGCCAGTACTGGAAATCGCGCGCTACTTCCTCGGCGATGACATTCTGCTGAAATACGACAGCTGCTTCCTCAAGCCGGCCCGCTCCGGCAGCGCCACACCCTGGCACCAAGACAACGGCTTATGGCTCGATGGCGACATCGAACCCTTCAACTTCTGGATGGCGCTCGACCCGGCCACCATCGAAAACGGCTGCCTGCAGATGATCCCCGGCAGCTATCAGACTGAAATCGTCGAGCACGTCTTTTACGAAGACAGCATCCACCGGCAACTGCCCAATGAGCGCGTCGAAGAGATGATCGATACCTACGGCGTCGAGCATATCGAATTGGAGCCGGGCAGCGTCGTCGTCTGGCATAGCAGCGCCTGGCATTACAGCCCGCCCAACACCAGCGAGATGGGGCGCATCGCCATCGCCGGCGTGATGAGCAGCCCGGCGATTGTGGAGAATGGCCGCAGCGGCCACAAAATCGACTACAAGTGGCTGATGCGAGGCGGCGAGGTCGTCGCCGCCTTCCCCGCCCTGAGCTACGAGCGGCAAAACTTCAACCTTTGAGGCATTGGCGGGGTGTCAGCGTGGCGCCTTGACCACCGTCGCGGTCGAATCTCGCTCAATCAGCTGTGACGGCATGATGATCCGCTTCAGCGGCAGGTCCGGCTCCGCAATTCGCCGCAGCATCAGTTGAGCGGCCTTTTCGCCAAGCCCGCGCGGATCAGCGGAAACGGTGGTCAAGCTGGGATGCCACAGCGACGCTTCGGGAACATCATCAAATCCGATGACGGCGAAATCCTTCCCCGCTTCCAAGCCAGAGGCGCGCAAGCCCAGCATCACGCCAAAGGCATTGACATCGCTGTAGCAGTAGGCCGCTGAGGGCGGCGTCGGCATGCTCAAAAGTTGATGGATCGCGTCATAGCCGCCGCGTCGCGTGACCGGGCTGGCGATGCACAGCGCGGGATCATAATCGATATGATGCCACTGCAAGGTGTCGCGATAGCTTTCCAGCCGTTTCTGCCGGGTCGCCTGCGCCGCGAAACCACCGACAAAGGCGATACGGCGGTGGCCCTGCTGAATCAGGTGTTCCACCGCCCGCCGCGTTCCCTGCTCGTCATCCATGCCGACGCAATCTGCAGCCAGCTCCGGATAATAGGGAATTAATAGAACGAGCGGGCAAAACTGCATCCATCGCTGCATGGATTCGATCGTGGTATGCGCGGCCGGCGACAGAATCAAGCCATCCACATCGCGCTCCAACATCGTCTGCATCATGCGAGACTGTTTGCCCAGGTCGTCATCGGTGGTGGCCAATACAAGGCCATAATCATGATCCGCCAGTTGTGATTCGGCGCCGGAAGTCAACTCGGCGTTAAAGGGATTCGACACGTCCTTGATGATCAAGCCGATGGTATAAGACCGCTGCGTACGCAAGCTGGCGGCATGCCGGTTGTAAACGTAGCCGAGGGCTTCGACCGCCTCCAGGACGCGCTGCCGCGTCGGCTCGGAGATGCGCGGATTGTTGTTTAAGGCCAGGGAGGCGGTGGCTTTGGACACCCTTGCCGCGTCGGCGACATGCTGCAGGGTGACTTTCTGGCGCCGCTGTCCGCGTGAGTTTGTCATATCAGCTTCAGCAGCTTGGCGGCCGACTCCAGAAAGAAATAGTCGCCAAACATGGTGCTCTCATCGACGCCCAAGCCCAGACGCTCGTGATAAGCGGCTTGCTTCAGCAGCCCCTCCCATTCGCGATCGTCGCTGGCGAGAAAAGCGGGCGCGGCGAGACTTTCCATGATGCGACAGGCATACTCGCGATAGTGTCGCGCGCGCAGCGGATCGCCGACGATTCCCGCCAGATCTTGCAGACCGCTCGATGTAATGGCCGCCGCCGAGGCTTCAAAGGGACGGTCTGGATTCGGCTCCCGCCAATCGTTGGGGCAGATGCCATGCGCTGGCGTATTCAAGATATAGTAATCGGCGCAGTGGCAGGCGGTCTGTAGGAAACGCGGGTCACGCGTGAAGGAATAGGCGGTGGAGAAGCCGTAGATCGCCCAGGACAAGCCGCGCGCCCAGGAAGAATCATGACGCCAGCCCTGGTGCGTGCTCTCGCGCAGGAAGGCGCCGGTTTCCAAATCGAAGACGCCTTCGTGCACGGCGCTGCCATCGCCGCGCACCAGATAGCGCCGGCTGGTGAGGCAGTTCTGCAGCGCGCAGTTGTAAAGCGCAGCATCGTCGGTCTCGCGCGCCGCGTAGAACATGATGCCCACATTCATCATGATATCGATGAAGGCGCTCTCAGGCGCGACGAAGGATGAAAGGTAGCGGCCCTTCTCTTTATAGCGCAGGCCCATCGTCTGCCCCGCCCTTATGACGACATCGCGCTGCCGGGCGCCGCCATCGAGGTCGTGCCAGCGCTGCCAGCTATGCCAGAAGAGGAATCCAAGATCATGCGTTTCGCGGTCGTCTTTGCGCGCTTCAATCAGCTCGCAGTAGCGCTCGGCTTTGCCCCGCCAGAATGCATCGCCCGAATGCAGATAGAGGAGCCATAGCTGCCCGGGCAGGAAGCCCTGGCACCAGTTGGTCCAGGGCGCGCCGTCATGCTTCCACTTACCGCCGCGCGTGTATTGCGGCAGGTAGTCGGGATGGCTGGTGACGAGCCGGCGCAGCTTGTCTTGGGCAGTGGCGAAAACACGCTCGCAATGGTCAGCAATCCGCGAATCGGCGCGCACAGTTCCTCCCGAAGTCAATCGATTCAACAGCTATCGTCACCATGCTAGCACAATCGCAGCCATTCGTCACTGTTGGGCGGGCGGCGCAAGTGACGACTCGCCTCGCACAACATTACAGACCCAATCAATCTGAACCTGTAAGGCTTGTCCGCTACCAAAGTGAATGTGCACCCGAATGGGTCTACCCCCTCGGTCCCTCGGCGGTCAGTGTCTACGCGACCCATATCAATGGGGGGAAGTTTTCGCCGAGATCTGCATTTATTGACGAATACTCTGGCAGAATCCCCGAGTCTGTTGAATTTAGCTCCCCTCCCCGATGATTCGGGGTCGCGTAGACACAGACCCGTCGGGAGGGGCCGGGGGAGGGGTAGACCCATTGGGCGGCAGGCAAAGCGCAGTACCGGAAAAGCCATGTAGCGGCGACCAACCTGGCCGCCCGTCGATTGCATAAGGTGTTGGGCGCGGGCGACCTAATAGTGCGCGTAGACACTGCACGTCAGTCGCCCCTGCATCGCATCGACAATCTCTGGCAACCGAGCAAATCTCTGCGCCCTCTGCGTCCTCTGTGTTGAAACTGATTGTGGCGTTGCCGCCACTGGTCAAACCGCCCCGCAAATTGGAAACGGCGCTTGTATCGACTATACTTACGCCGGAGACGCGGGAAAGGAAATGGATGATGGCGAGCAAACTGATCTCGCTGGGCGAGGCGGCCAAGCTCATTCCCGATGGCGCAGTCGTCACGGTCAGCTCATCCAGCGGCGTCGCCTGCCCCGATGCGACACTGCGGTCCATCGGCGATCATTTCCGCCGGACGGGTTCGCCGCGCGATTTGACCGCCATCCACCCGATCGCCGCCGGCGACATGTATGGCATCGACGGCGTGAACCACTTGGCGCAGCAGGGTCTCTTGAAGCGCGTGATCGTCGGATCGCTGCCCAGCGGGACGTCTTCAATGGAGTCGCCGCCGATCTGGCGCATGATCATCAACGACGAAATCGAGGCTTACAACTTGCCCAGCGGCGTGCTCTATCACATGCACCGGGAAGCGGCAGCCGGGCGCCCGGGTCTGCTGACCAGGGTCGGCTGGGACACGGTGGTCGATCCCATTCACCGCGGCGCCAAGATGAACGAGCGCGATTGCGAAGATATTGTGAGACGGGTCGAGTTTGACGGCGAGGACTGGCTTTACTATAAGTCGATTCCGATTGATGTGGCGATCATCCGCGCCACCACCGCTGACGAACGCGGCAACTTGAGCATGGAGCACGAAGGTTCGTATCTGGGCGCGGTTGATCAGGCTCTGGCGGCGCACAATAACGGCGGCATCGTCATCGCCCAGGTCAAGCGCATGGCGCAAGCGGGCGGTCTGCCGGCGCAATCGATTCGCGTGCCCGGCACCTTGGTGGATTACATCGTGCTGGACCCGGACCAGCTTCAGGCGTCGCAGACGCTCTACGATCCGGCGATCAGCGGCGAAGTGGCCGCGCCATTGAGCGAATTCGAGCCGGTGGAATGGGGTGTGGGCAAAGTCATCGCGCGGCGAGCGGCGCTGACCTTGCTCGAAGGGGAGACGGTCAACCTCGGCTTTGGCATATCGGCGCTGGTGCCATACATTTTCCTGGAAGAGGGCTTGCACGGCGCGGCGACCTGGGTGATCGAACAGGGCGCGGTCGGCGGCTTGCCCCTGCGCGATTTCGCCTTCGGCTGCGCATCCAATCCGGAAGCGATCCTGCCGTCGCCGGACCAGTTCACCTTCTTTCAGGGCGGCGGCTTCGACCGCTCGCTGCTGTCATTCGTCGAGGTGAACGCGGCCGGCAGCGTCAACGTATCCCGCTTGAGCGCCATACCGCATATCACCTCCGGCATCGGCGGCTTCATCGATATCACCACCGGCGCGCGCAATATCGTCTTCAGCGGCAACTTCACCGCCGGCGGGCTGCAGGCCACGGTGGAAAACGGGCGGCTGCAAATCCAGCGCGAAGGGCGCTTCAAGAAGTTCGTGCCGCAGATTGAAGCGCAGACCTTCAGCGGCGCAATGGCTTTGCAGCGGGGACAGACAGTCATGTACATCACCGAGCGCTGCGTGATGGAGTTGGACGAGAATGGCTTGACCATCACGGAAATCGCCCCTGGCGCGCGGCTGCAAGAAGATGTGCTGGACCAAGCCGCTATCGCCCTGCGCGTCAGCCCCGATCTGCGGCAAATGCCGGCCGCCATTTTCCAGCCGGAACCGATGCTTTTGCAATTGGCGCCAAAAGTCAACGCCAGGCAGTGAGCAAGATCCTCTTATCTGCCGACGACATCATCGCGCTGGTCTAATAGAATCGGCCAGAGATGCGATTAACGCGTTTCGGCGGGCGCTCAATTTCCAGCGAGATACCAGAACAGTAATCGCATGAACGCGGGATTCACCGTCGTGTTTTCGATTTCGGAATTCTCTCCTCTCGCTGCGCTTCCTCATTGACACGGTTTTTCAAGACTCTTCAAAGCGGATGCTAACCAGCTCCAGCGGTGTATCAAGAGGTGCTAATTCGTATTGCCGCCAAATCTGATGCTTTTGACCCGAAATATGCGATGTCAATCGGGGTTGCGGCGCCATCAACAGCCGGTGCGCAGGATGCAACTGGTTCTGATAAGGTTTGAAAACATTTGCGAACTGCTCCCATATATTTGAAGGTTATAACGCAAAATTCTGGTAATATTTCAGTCCACTGCTAAAATGTACCTAAATGTAGGTATATTTCACTGCCTGAACATCTCTATCACAGCCCCCGCGATTGCATCAATAGACGTCAGAATGGGTCCCCGCTGTTCATGGCGGTAAAGCGGAAAGGCAAGCAATATAGATACTTAAGATAACTCTATTGCTAGGGATTGAATTGAAGCGCAGTCCGTATCACCTTTAACCACTTCACAAGAGGTAACGATTCATGATCCGATGTATCCAGCAGTATTCGCCTTTCGCCATCTGTTGGCGCAAAACCGGCGCCATCCTTGTGCTCGTCTTCTTCTGGCTTTTGATCGCATTTGCTTTGCCGGCTCAAGTATCGGCCAAGGACGACTGCAGATACCCTGAAAAGAGTGATCCGGCGAATTGTCAGGACCCGCCGGACAACGGTCTCATTCCGCTGCAGCCGGGTTCGAGGCCAGATCCGACAGCAGAGCCGACTCGGGAGCCAACGCAAGAGCCAACGCAAGCGCCAACAGAAGCGCCAACCGAAGCGCCAACGGAAGCGCCAACCGAAGCGCCGCAGGAGCCAACACAGGAACCTCCTACACAGGAGCCTCAGCAGCCGCAACAACCGCAGCAGCCACAGCAGCCGCAGAGTGGCAACAACAATGGCGGCTCGTCCAGCGGCAGCAATGACCGCTCCTCCGGCGGCGGCAGCAATGGCGGCTCCTCCGGCAACAGCGATGGCGGCTCCTCCGGCAGGCAGAACGAGAGAGACGATAATCGCGATTCTGGCAACGATGAGCGACATGCTGGCGAGATGGCGTTTCAGCCTTTCGGCTCGGCGCCGCAAGAACCAGCCGCGGAGCCGACACCCGAGCCGACGCCTGAACCGCCGAAGAAACGCAGCAATCTGGTATTTCTGATCAAAGACGACCCCGCAAGCGCTGTCGCACTGGGCGAATGTCGAGTGCGAGCGCGCCAGAATATCCACGTCCGCCTGGCGCCCGCTGGCGAACGGACCGCGCTTGTTATTGCGGGCCATACCTTCAGGGCGCTGGCTCGTACCGAAAATTGGTTCAAGGTCGAGCATGAGGGCGCCGAGCGCTGGGTATCATCCCATTTCGTCATCATGGTGGGACCCTGCCAGCTGCCAGAGGCTGGCCAGCCCGCTGTCTCGCTTGAAGACTTGCGCGCCATAGGGCGCAAACTGAGCAACCGCCTATTCTTGATCGGGGACGCCGTCGAGAGCGCGGTCATACTGGAAGACTGTCAGGTGACACCGCGAGAAGTCATCCGCGTTCGCCTGGAACCGGCCGGGCAAAGATCGGGGCTCGCTATGCCTGGCCATACCTTGACGGCGCTGGCGCGAACCGAGAACTGGTTCCTGATCATTTTTGATGGCGCTGAACGCTGGGTATCAGCCCACTTCGTCAACATGCGGGGACAATGTCAGCCAGACGCCGCCGCTGCATCCTCGGTGGACCAAAGCGCCGATTCGAGAATCATGGGCAATCTGGCCTTCCTCATGGTCGAAAGCGCCGAAAGCGTTGCACCGGGCAAGATGGGCAATCTGGCTTTCCTAATGACCGAAATGGCCGAAAGCGCTGCAACGGGCAAGATGGGCAATCTGGCTTTCCTGCTCGCGGTCGACGCCAAGAGCGCAATCGACAACGCCAGTTCGGGGATGCGAAGCGGCTTGGCCTTCTTGCTCGCGGAAGAAGCGGTAAGCGCTCAACCGCTGGCGGATTGCCGCGTTCGGACGCTGCAAAATGCACAGGCTCGCCGAAAGCCCGCTGGCGAATCAACCGAGCTCATCAGCGGCGGCCAAACCTTGACTGCGCTGGCGCGCACAGAAGACTGGTTCCTTGTCCTGCTTGATGGCGCTGGACACTGGGTGTCCGCCCAATTCGTCTATGCAAATGGCGGCTGTCAGTAAGCGGCGCTGACAATTCGCAGCTTCGTCAACATCTGTAAGAGCGGTTCTGCCTCCGCCGGGCAGGACCGCTTTTCTCTTTCTCCGATCCTCTCTATCACTTCACCGCCACGCTCTCTGCCATCTATCAATAGACCGCAGCCTTGATACAATAGCGCAAATCATTTCGGCAAAGGATGGCAGTCATGGAAGCATTGGCGGACATCGGATTAATCGGCTTGGCGGTGATGGGCCAGAACCTCGCCCTGAACATGCACGACCATGGCTTTCGCGTCGCCGTCTTCAACCGCACGACCTCGAAGATCACGCGCTTCCTGGAGAACGAGGCGGCGGATACGGACATCATCGGCGCCTATTCGCCGGCAGAATTCGTCGCGAGCATCAAGCGGCCGCGCAAGATCATCCTGATGATTCAAGCGGGCGAGGCGGTCGACAAGTCGATCGCGCAGCTGGCGCCCCTGCTCGACGCGGGCGATATCATCATTGACGGCGGCAATTCCAACTTCAACGACAGCATACGGCGCACGCGGCAAGTCGAAGAGCTGGGGCTGCTCTTCGTCGGCGCGGGCATCAGCGGCGGCGAGGAGGGCGCGCGCTATGGACCGTCGATCATGCCGGGCGGCTCGGCGGCCGCTTGGGAATCGGTCAAGCCGATCTTGCAGGCGGTGGCGGCCAAAGTCTCCGATGGCAGCCCCTGCTGCGATTGGGTGGGCGAAGATGGCGCCGGGCACTTTGTCAAAATGGTGCATAACGGCATTGAATACGGCGATATGCAGCTTATCTGCGAAGCATACCACTTGATGTCCGCGGTGCTGGGCCTGGACGAAGCCGAAATCAGCGAAGTCTTCAACCGCTGGAACAAGGGGCTGCTCGAATCCTTCCTCATCGAAATCACCGGCGAGATCCTGGCTTATCAGGGCGAGGATGGCGCGCCGCTGCTGCGCAAAATCCTCGATGTCGCCAGCCAAAAGGGCACGGGCAAATGGACGGCGATCACGGCGCTGGAGCAAGGCACTCCCCTGACCCTGATCGGCGAGGCAGTCTTCGCGCGCTGCCTGTCCGCGATCAAAGCGCAGCGGGTCGCCGCGTCGAAAGTGCTGCCCGGCCCGCAAGTCCCATTCAGCGGCGACAGGGAGCGCTTCATCGACGATCTGGAACAGGCGGTGTATGCCGCCAAGATCATCAGCTACACGCAGGGTTATATGTTGATGCAGGACGCGGCGCGCAGTTATAACTGGAATTTGAATTATGGCGGGGTGGCTTTAATGTGGCGCGAGGGCTGCATCATACGCTCGGCATTCCTGGGTGAGATTCAGAATGCCTACGCGAAGAACCCGGCGCTGTCGAACTTGCTGCTGGATGATTATTTCAGCGCGGCGGTTATCACGGCGCAATCAGCCTGGCGCGGGGCGGTGACCACCGGCATCCAGCACGGCATCCCGCTGCCGATCATGAGCGGGGCGCTGGCCTTCTACGATGGCTACCGCTCGGCGCAGCTGCCGGCCAATTTACTGCAGGCGCAACGCGATTACTTCGGCGCGCATACTTACGAGCGGGTCGATCGCCCGCGCGGCGAGTATTTTCACACCAACTGGACGGGCACAGGCGGGGATGTGACGGCGGGGAGTTATGATGCGTGAGGCTAGCTCCACCAGAGCAGTAAGCTAGAATAAGATATGCACTGCCCGTCTAGTAGAGACGGCGGGCTGGTGGATTAGGAGTCCTCATGCCGGACCAAGCAACTCCCAACCGACTGTACTTCGGCGACTGTCTGGAAGTTATGGCGGAGTATCTCGCGGATGAGTCTGTCGATCTGATTTATCTCGACCCGCCCTTCAATTCCAAGCGGATTTACAATGCCTTCATCGGCGGCGCGCAGTGGGTCGCCTTTGATGATACCTGGCGCTGGTATGAAGCGATTGACGATTTCCACGCCGTTGCCAGCGAGGTATCGCTCGCGCCCACGATGGAAGGCTTGCGGCGCATATTAGGCGAGGGCGGAGAGTTGGCATATTTATCATACATGGCGAACCGACTGCGCGAATGTCACCGCGTGTTGAAGCGTACGGGCAGCATCTATCTGCATTGCGACCCGACTATGAGCCATTATCTGAAAGTCATCATGGACGGCATTTTTGGAAAGCAGAACTTCAGAAACGAGGTCATTTGGCACTATCGCAAGTGGTCAACCGGAAAGTACGCGTTTCAGCGGAATCACGATGTGCTGTTATTTTACTCGCGTACAAAGGTCCGTGAGCGGGCGTTTAACCAATTGTTCATGCCCAGAACCGCTTCCACGATAAAACGATTTGGCAGCAAGCGAATTGTCTCGGGCTATGACGAGCGTGGTGAGCGACTGCCATCGCAAGTTGCGGATGAAGATTCGGAGGGAGTTCGTCTGGACGATGTTTGGGATATCTCTAGAGTGCCGCCAATCAAACAGCTTTATCCCACAGAGAAGCCTCTGCCTCTTTTGGAGCGCATCATCAAGGCGTCAAGCAATCCTGGTGACGTGGTCTTTGATCCATTCTGCGGCTGCGGCACAACGATTCACGCGGCGCAGAATCTGGGAAGGCGCTGGATTGGCATAGATGTCTGCGTGCAAGCTTGCAAGGTGATTCAAAAGCGAATCGAGGGTCACTTTGACAGCCTTTGGGACGACATCGAGTTTGTCGGCATGCCCAAGACTCTCGAAGACGCCAGAGCGCTGGCGGCGCTCGACCCCTTCAAGTTTGAGCGCTGGGCGGCGTCTCTTGTGCCCGGCATGGAAGCCAACAAGAAACAGCGCGGCGACAAAGGCATTGACGGACGGGGTCGACTGCCCATTCGCAAAGGCGAATTCGTCGATGTGGTCGCGCAGGTCAAAGCGGGCAATACGAATCCGAGTCAAGTGCAGGCATTTAACGAAGCGCGACGGCAGGCGGGCGCTGAATTAGGCGTATTCACTTGCTTTGAAGACAAGGTGACGAGCGGCATGCGAAACGCTGCGGTCAATTCAGGTCAATTCAAGGACAATTGGCCCGTGATTCAAATCTATACAATTGAAGACTACTTCTTGGGACGTCTTCCCGACTTGCCATTGGCGAACTTTCGTCGCCCCTAATCAAATCTCAACATCGCCTTGATCACCCCCGCCTCCGGATCCACCCAGCGCGGAAACTCGGCAACAATACTCTCCGGCGTCGCCTGATGCGTAATCCAGGGCGCCAGATTGATTTCGCCCTCGCGCAGGCGCTCAATGACCCAGGTGAAATCTTCGGGCGTGGCGTTGCGACTGGCCAGCAGCGTTAGCTCATGCGAATGAAAGTGGGGATCGCTGAAACTGATATCGCCGGTGATATGCCCGACCAGCACGAGCGAACCGCCGTGCGCCACAAAGTCGAAGGCGGCCTGCATCGACTTGGCGCTGCCGGTGCAATCGAAGACGAGGGTCGGCAATTCACCGCCGAGCGCGCCTCGTACCTGCCCCATCGCGTCGCCGCGGGCGTCTATAAGCTTGTTGATTCCCAAGACTTCTTCACAGAAGTCGAGCCGCTGCTCGTTGACCTCCATCACCGTCACATCCGCGCCGGCGATTTTTGCGAATTGCGCCGTCGCCAAGCCGATGGGACCGGCGCCGATCACCAGCGCGTTTTCGCCGGGGCGGATGCGGGCGCGTTTGGCGGCATGGGCGCCGATGCAGAGCATCTCCACCAGCGCCAACTGCTCGAGCGGGACGCCATCGGCTTTGAGCAGCTTGTCGACCGGCACGCTGAATTGCTCGCGCATGCCGCCATCGATATGCACGCCCAGCACCTGCATC
>WTGC01000055.1 GCA_011523705.1 Chloroflexota bacterium
GCCAAAGCCGCCGCCACCGATGCTGCGCCCGCGCCCTCCGCGATCACCCGCCCCCGCTCCGCCAGCAGCCGAATCGCGGCACGAATCTCGTCCAGCGAGACCACCAGCGCGCCATCCAGCAGCGCCCGCGCCAGCGGCCACATCTCCGGCAGCACGCTCCGCCCGCCGATGCCATCGACGAAGCTCGCCTCATAGGCCACTTCGACCGGCTCGCCCGCCCGCAGCGAAGCGGCCAGCGGCGCCGCCGTCTCCACCTCGGCCGCGTAGACGCGCGTCGCCGGCTTCAGCGCCCGAATCGCCGAGGCGATGCCACAGCTCAGCCCGCCCCCGCCGTATGGGATCACGACCGCATCGACATCCGGCAGGTCGTCGAGAATCTCCAGCCCGATCGTGCCATTGCCCGCCATCACATCGGCGTCCCTGACCGGGTGGATGAACAGCCCGTCCAGCCCGGCGAATTCGCCCGTGACGATCACCTCCCACCAGCGCTCGAAAGGGACCTTGATGACGCGCCCGCCCAAGCGCTCGATCGCCGCCAGTTTGGTCGCCGGCGCATGATCGGGCACGACTACGCTGCACGACACGCCGAGCCGCCGCGCGTTCCAGGCCACGCCCTGCGCCATATTGCCCGCGCTCGCCGTGTAGACGCCTTTCGCCAGCGCCTCCCGCCCAGCCAGCGCCATCGCATTGCCCGCCCCGCGCAGCTTGAAGGAGCCAATCGGCTGCAAGTTTTCCAGCTTGAGGTAAATCTCCGCTGGCGCGTCATCGACCGGCAGGCGCAGCAGCGGCGTCCGCAGAGCCGAACCGGCGATGCGCTCCCGCGCCGCCTGTATCGCTTCGAGGGGAATCACTCAGTCCGTCCGCGCATATTCCGCCAGGTAATCGGGATCGACATCGACGCCGAGCCCCGGCAAATCCGGCACCGCCACGCGTCCATTTTCAAGCGCGAATTTGGGCTGCGTAAGATTCTCGCGCAGCGCGCTCTCGGAGCGGTCCATCTCGAGCATTGCCTCGGGCATGCGCAAGCGCCCCGGCACGATATCGAGCGCGCTGACCAGATGCAAGCCAGCGGCGAAAGCGATGCCCGTGCCCCAACTATGCGGGATCACGTTGGTCTGAAAAGCGGTTGCCAGCGCCGCGATGCGCTTTGTTTCAGTCAAGCCGCCGGCGCCGCAAATATCGGGCTGGGCAATATCAACGCAGCGCCTGCTCAGCAAATGCCGGAAGCCGGCCAGCAGGTATTCGCATTCGCCGCCCGCGACCGGAATCGAAATCCGCCGTCGCAGCTCGCGGTAGCCTTCGTAATCTTCGGGCGAAACCGGCTCCTCAAAGAAGCTGATATCCAGCTCTTCAATCTGCCGCGCGAAGCTCAGCGCCTCGCTCAGCGAATAAGCGTGGTTGGCATCCACCATCAGCTGCACATCTGACCCGATCGCCGTGCGCACCGCCCGTACATGCTTGACATCGGTGTCCACGCCCAGCCCCACCTTCATCTTCAAGGCGCGGAAACCCTGTGAAACGTAAAGCCGCGCCTCATCAACCAGTTTGCCGGTCAAGTCATCCGTCTCAGTGAAGTACATTCCGGTCGCGTAAACCATCACCTGCTCCCGCCGCCGACCGCCCAGCAAGGTCGATACCGGCTGACCCAGCAGCTTGCCGCGCAAATCCCACAGAGCGATGTCGATCGCGCTGATCGCCGCCACCAGCACGCCGCGCCGTGCGTAATCCAGGGCGCGCAAATGCATCTTGCTCCAGATCGCCTCCACCTGCAGCGGGTCCTCCCCGACCACCAGCGGCGCCAGGAACTCAACGCCGGCTTTTACAACGGTCGCGGGACCGTAGCCCTCGCCCCAGCCGTAGCTGCCATCGCCGGCGATGACCTTGACCAGGCAAATCTGCCGCGACTGAAATTCAAACTGCGAGAAATAAAATGGCGTATCGAGCGCTTGCTCAACCACATAAGTTTCGATGCGTTCAATCTGCATTTCTTCGCGCTTTTCCTGCGTCAGTCAATTCGCTATAGTCTAGCCGATTCTTCGCGAATTCGCGCCAGGCGCATATCGAGAGCTTACACGCGCGGAAGCAGCGTATTGACTCGTGACCCTAAATCAATCGTTCACCTTAGACGAAACTGTCCGTCCCGTCCTGCCGCAATTGACCGACGGACTGCGATCCATCCTGCGCGATCAGCTCATCGGCGTCTATCTCTACGGCTCATTGATCACAGGCGATTTCGCTAGCGGCATCAGCGACGTTGATCTCGTCGTTGTCATGACCTCCGAGCTGGATTCAATCCAGTTCGACGCGCTGCACAGGCTGCACCAAAGCGTCGTCGAACGCCAGCAGGAATGGCATGATCGCCTTGAGCTTGCCTATATCTCAGCAGTGGCCTTGCGGACCTTCCGCAGCCAAAGCAGCACCATCGGCATCATCAGCCCGGGCGAGCCATTCCATCTGCTCGAAGCCGGCAGCGACTGGCTCATCAGTTGGTACGCCCTTCGAAAGGACGGTCTTGCTCTAATCGGTCCGCCGATAAAAACCCTCATCGACGATATCCCTTCCGATGATTATTTGCGAGCGGTCGCCGAACACATCTGCCATTATCGCGATTCTGTCAAAAAAACACACAACAAGCAGGCGCTCTCCTACATCGTGTTGACCGTCGCGCGCGGCCTGTACACCCTTACCCATCGGCGAGCGCCCTCAAAGATCCAAGCCGCCGCCTGGGCGAAGCAAAGCTATCCCCGATGGGCGGAGCTGATTGAGCGCGCATTGCTTTGGCGCGCCAACCCGCATAGCGACCAGCTCACAGCCGAGCAAATCCGCCCCGAAGTCGCCGACTATGTCAGTGACATGCTAGCGCAATTGGATGACTGAGTGGAGTACGCGCGACTTTGCACATGTGCAAAACCTGAGTTATCATGCAGAAATAGAATGATTGCAATCGAATCAGGCTGGCGAGGGCACAATGGAGCAATATGTAACTAGAGATGAACTTGTTGCAGTATTGGAGCAACTCGACCGGATGGAGAAAAAATTTCAGCAATTCGATCGGGTGGAGAAAAAATTGGAGCAACTCGATCGGGTGGAGAAGAAATTGGAGCAACTCGATCGGGTGGAGAAAAACCAGCAAACAATGATCGGTACGCTCAACGAATTGCTTGACGCATACAGGGAACAGCAGAGTCAACTCATTGATCACGAAGCACGGATAGATAAGCTGGAGCGAGGCAATTAGGAATTCACACGCGCATCCTCTTGCAATTCGCTATCGCCCTCGTCAGCCTCGCCGCTTGCAATCTGGTGAAGCCGACGCCCTTGCAGTCGCCCGCCCCGACGCCGTCAATTCCACAAGCGCAAATCCTCTTTCCTGCTCATAACCAGCAGGTGGTACAAGGCATCATCTTTGACATCGAGATTCTCGCGTCGGATCCGGCAGGCGGCATCGTGCGCGTCGAGCTTTACGTAGACGAGCAGCTGCAGCAAACCAGCGAAAGCAGCGCCGAGGGTCTGCAGGACTATCGCGTCACCATGAACTGGTTCGCCAAAGAGACCGGCTGGCACAAATTCGCAGCGGTTGCCTATCGCGCCGATGGAACTGCCAGCCACCCGCATATCATCGCGCTGGAAGTCATTCCCGCTGGCTGAACGCGCTGCCCCGGCAAATTGGTCAAATATGGAGACTGCGCTACAATAAGTCATTGCCTTGCGGTTAAACCACAGCCCAACCAGCGATGGATATTGAACTGCGCAACATCCACAAGCGCTTCGGCGCCATCCACGCCAATAACGACATCAACGTCCGCTTCAGACACGGGCGCATCGTCGGCATCCTCGGCGAAAATGGTGCCGGCAAATCCACCTTGATGAAGATACTTTCTGGATTTCAACCGGCCGACCAAGGCGATATCCTGATCGACGACCGCAGAATCGACTACAAGGGTCCCACGGCCGCCATCGCCAATGGCATCGGCATGTTGCAGCAGGACCCACTCGATGTCGGCGCCTTCACCGTTTTGGAGAACTTCATCTACGGCGGCGCCGAGGGGCTTACCCTGAAGCGCGCGCAGGCGGAAGCGCAATTGAGCGATCTAACCGCGCGTTTCGGCTTTGAGCTGGACCCGCATCAGCCAATTGACAACCTCTTGATCGCGCAGCGGCAGCAGCTGGAAATCATCCGTCTGCTAGCCTTGGGCGTCGAGACCCTGATTCTCGATGAACCGACCACCGGAATATCAGCCGAACAGAAGGACATCCTTTTCGACGCCTTGCGCCGCCTGGCGCGCGATGAGGGCATGATCATCTTGCTCGTCTCGCACAAGCTCGAAGATGTGATTGATCTCTGCGATGAGGTCGTCGTCCTGCGCGCCGGGCTCATGGTGGGCGAGATGGACATGCCGGCTAGTGACAAGGACCTGACCAGCGCGCTGATCGCCGACACCAAAGGGCAGCTGGTCACCATGATGTTCGGCGAAGAGCTGGATGCGCAAAGC
This sequence comes from Chloroflexota bacterium, assembly GCA_011523705.1. Lineage (GTDB taxonomy): Bacteria > Chloroflexota > Anaerolineae > Aggregatilineales > Phototrophicaceae > UBA6055. Next base: position 4,494 of record WTGC01000055.1, read on the forward strand.
CGCCCGCATTATGAGATCGGCGCGCCTGTCTTCATCGCCGATAAGCTCATCGTTCAGGACCTGCGCCTCGACATGCAGCCCATTTCGCTGACGGTTCATGCCGGCGAAGTGATCGGCTTGGCGGGCCTTGGCGGCAGCGGCCAAGAGCTATTCATGCGCGCCTGCGCCCGCATCCAGCGCGTCAACAGCGGGTCGCTCCATTTCGACGGAAATAATATCACCGGCGCGAGCTACCGGCAGCTGTTCCGGCGCGGTTGCGTGTTTGGCGCCGCAGGAAGGCTGGAAGAAGGCTTAATCGCCGGCTTGACCTTGATTGAGCACACCGCCCTGGTCGCGGACGACAAGCTGCAGATTGACTGGAAGTCGGTCGCGAAGCGCGCCGACACGCGCATTGACCACTATCGCATCAAGGGCGCCGCCACCGACAATATCGAACAGCTTTCCGGCGGCAATCAACAGCGCATGCTCATCGGCTTGCTGCCCGACGATCCCAAGATGCTGATTCTGGAACAGCCAACGCGCGGATTGGATGTCGATTCAGCGCGCTGGATCTGGACGCAGCTGCTGGAACGCTGCGCGCGCGGCGCCGCCATCATCTTCAATTCCTCCGACCTGGAAGAGCTGGTCACCTACAGCGACCGCATATTGGTCTTCTACGCCGGCCGTGTGCACGAGCTGCCAGATGTAAGCCGTACCAGCATCGACGAACTGGGACATCTGATCGGCGGTGAGTTTTGAACTTCCGCCCCCACCGTAAATCCCTCCCCGGCGGGTCAGTGTCTACGCGACCCCAAAATGAGGGAGGGGCTTAAACAGCGCGGATCTGCTGCCAAAGCTCCCCCTCTCCCCTTTTGGGAGAGGGGGCCGGGGGGTGAGGGGTAGCCGCCCGCAATACCAACATCAACCTGTACGGGAAACGCCATGCCCTTAAGCGAAAAACACGACGAAACCAAAACTTATGACGACATCCTCAACGCCGGTCCGCCGCTGAATCAACTGGCGAAAGAATTTGTGACGCCGACCGAACTCTTCTTTGTCCGCAACCACACCCAGATTCCCCACCTGCAATTGGATAGCTACCGCTTGCGCGTTAGCGGACTGGTCACGCGCGAACTGTCACTGTCCATGGACGAAATCAAGAATAACTTCGAGCGCCGCTCGCTGATCGCCACCCTGCAATGCGCGGGCAACCGCCGCAAGGAACTGGTCAGCTACAAGCCGATTGACGACGGTCTCGCCTGGGGCATTGAAGCCATCGGCACCGCCGACTGGACCGGCGTCCGGCTGGGCGACGTACTGGCGTCGGCCGGCATCAGCTGCGCGGAAGCGGAGCATGTCGCCTTCCTCGGGCTCGACACGCTCATGAGCGACGGCCAACGCGAAGCCTTCGGCAGTTCCATCCCGTTGGACAAAGCCCTCGCCAGCGAAGTCTTGCTCGCCTACGAGATGAATGGCGAAGACCTGCCCCTGGTGCACGGCTGCCCCCTGCGCGTCATCGTGCCCGGCTATATCGGCGCGCGCAGCGTCAAGTGGCTCAGCGAAATCCGCATCCAGGAGGAACCATCCGAGAATCACTACCAGCAAGTTGGCTACAAGCTCTTTCCGCCCCATATCAATATGTACAATGTCGATTATCATGAGGGCATGCAGTTGACCAAGCTGCCGGTCAACTCGGTCATCGTGCGCCCGGAAGATCGCAGTCTGCTTCCGGCGGGGAAAGTCGAGGTCGAGGGCTACGCCATGAGCGATGGCGAGCACGAAATCACCTGGGTGACCGTCTCGCCCGATGGTGGACGAAGCTGGCAGCGCGCCGAGTTCCTCAACGAGCCGCAGCTCTGGACCTGGCAGCTCTGGCGCGCCGAGTTCGACCTGCCGCAGGGGCAGCACGAGATTGTCGTGCGCGCTTGGGACAGCGCGGCGAATAGCCAGCCGGAGACCATCGCCAGCGTCTGGAATTTCAAAGGCTACGTGAACAACGCCTGGCATCGGGTTATGATTACGATGAAGTGAAACTGGTGAGAAACAGATGAGTTGCTAGAGGCTTCCAGTGTGAATATCGGAAACCCACGCGCGCTCGCCATCCGAATCGCCTTCCTCCTCCTGCCCATCGCCATCTCGCTGGCGATCGGCGCGGCGCTCGTCATCGCTGTCGGGCGCGACCCGCTCGAAGTGGTCGACGCCCTCTGGAAAGGCGCCTTCAAAGACAGTCGCAAGCTCGGCGGCGTCGTCAATTTCTGGATCCCGCTCACCCTGGTCAGCATCGGCTTGGTCGTCACCTTCCGCGCCGGGCTCTGGAATATCGGCGTCGAAGGCCAGATGATGATGGGCGCGCTCTTCGCCAGCTGGGGCGCGCAATACATCCCGCTCGACGAAAGCCTTGCGCCTCTGCTGCATCTGATCCTGATCGCGCTCGCGGCAATAGGCGGCATGTTCTGGGGCGCGGTCGTCGGCGCCCTCAAAATCCGCCTCGGCGTCAACGAAATCTTCGGCGGCGTCGCCCTCAACGCCCTGGTCAACGTCATCTCGATTTACCTGATCTCCGGACCCTGGCAGCCGCGCATCGGCGGCTCGGCGCAAGGCACGGAGCCTTTCCCGACGCCCGCCCTGCTGCCCGAATTCTCGGCGCGCTTTCCCACCAATCTCTTCATGATCGCCCTGGTCATCGCCGCCTTCCTCATCGTCATGGTCATGCTCAACGCCACCCGCTGGGGGCTGAACCTGAAAGCGGTCGGGGCGAATATGCGCTCGGCGCTGCTGCTCGGCGTCGCCACCGAACGCACATCGATGAGCGCCTTCCTCGTCTGCGGCGCGCTGGCGGGCATTGCCGGCTCCTATCGCGTCCTCTTCACCTTCGATAACCTGCGCCCGCTGGCTTCCGGCGGCATCGGCTTCCTTGGGCTGCTCGTTGTGCTGCTGCTGAGCATCCGCCTGCTCTGGGTACCGCTGATCGCCTTCGCCTTCGCCGCTATCCTAACCGGCAGCACCCGCCTGCAGATCGCGCTGCAACTGGATTCGTCGCTGGCCGGCGTGCTGCAAGGCTTGCTCGTCTTGTTCGTGATTCTCTTTCACGGCGTGCAAGAGGTCTTTTTCCCGCAGACGATGGCTGATGACGAAACGGCGGAAGACTCTGTGCCCTCTGTGTCCTCTGTGGTTAAAGAAAAACCATGAACGAAGAATTCCTCAACACACTCGGCAGCATCGTCGGGACCGCCACCCCGCTGGTGATCGCCAGCCTCGGCGAGACCATCACGGAGCGCGCCGGCGTCGTCAATCTCTCGCTGGACGGCAGTCTGGCGCTGGCTGCTGTCCTGGGCTTCGCCGCCGCCTGGACCGCGCAGGAAGCTGGCGTGCTCAATGTGCCCATGCAGATCGCCCTCGGCATCGCCGTCGCCATGCTGGTCGGCGCTTTGATCGCCCTGCTGGTCGGCTTCTCCAGCATCAAGCTGCGCCGCGATCAGGTGGCCGTCGGCTTCGTGCTGACCCTGCTGGCTGCCGAACTGGCGCGCTTCCTCGGCGCCGATTTCACCCGCATCCCCGGACCGCAAATCACCCGCTTCAACATCCCGCTGCTCGAGCAGGTGCCCATCCTCGGTCCGGTATTTTTCCAGCAGAATCTGCTCGTTTATTTCAGCTACCTGTTGATGTTCGGCATCTGGTTCTGGCTCTTTCGCAGCAGCGGCGGCTTGACCCTGCGCGCCATCGGCGAACGGCCCGAAGCGGCTTATGCACGCGGCGCCCATGTGCAGCGCCTGCGCTACTGGTATACCTTCCTCGGCGGCGCCTTGGTCGGCTTGGCGGGCGCGGCTTATTCGCTCAATGTCAAGCCCGGCTGGTCGAGCCCGCCGGCGATGCAAGGCGATGGCTGGATCGCGCTCGCCATCGTGATCTTCGGCGGCTGGCATCCCTTCCGCGTCGTTCTCGGCGCCTATCTCTTCGCCGCCCTGCGCGCCGTCTCCAGCAATATCCAGACCAATGGCTTGTTCATCTTCGGTCAGGAAATCAGTTTTCCCTTCGTCCTGCTGAATGCCCTGCCCTGGCTGCTGATGATCGTGACCCTGCTCATTGTTAGCGGCGGCCTCACCGAGCGCCTGCTGCAGTATATGCCGCGGGCGGTGCAGCATCGCCTGCGCGCCTTCCTCCGCTCCGACCCGCCAAAAGCCCTGGGCACGCGCTTCGAAATGGAATGAGCCGCGCCTGCCACGGTCTTACCCCATCCCCGGCCCTTCCCGAAGGTCTATGTCGGTGGTCAGTGTCTACGCGACCTACGTGACCCAGTGAACTAGGGAAGGGTGACTCGACGGTGACGTTGTAGATTTCGAGTAGCACTTGTCGTAGCGCCGCCGCCCTACGTCGTTCTCGGCGAAAACGCTCCCCCTTCCTTAGCTGGCTGGGTCACGTAGACATAGACCTTCGGGAAGGGGGTTGGGGGGATGGGGTAGAATAATCTAATGGAACGCAGATCAATATGACCAAGAAAAAGACTAAACGCCGCATCAGACCGCTCGCCCTCTGCGTCTTCCAGCGCGAGGACCAGATCTTCGTCGCGCGCGGTTTCGATGCCCATAAACGTGAAACCTTCTACCGGCCCATCGGCGGGCGCATCGAATTTGGCGAGCGAGCCAGCGATGCCGTCGCGCGCGAAGTCCGCGAAGAAATCGACGCCGAAGTTGCCGATCTCACGTATCTCGGCGCGCTGGAAAACCTATTCATCTACGAAGGCAAGCCCGGTCATGAAATCATCATGATCTTCGACGGCCGCTTCTGCGACCACGCCATGAATCAAGACGATGCTGTCGTTACCGGCGTCGATGATGGTGAAGTCCTCTACGAAGGTTCATGGAAGCGCCTGGATTTTTTTCGCGGCGATGGCGCGCCCCCGCTATACCCCACGGGCTTGCTCAACCTTCTGGATTCCCGCGCCAGCGTTGGGCCTCAATAGCGGGCTGCGGGACCTGGAGTCCGAAATGCAACAACCTGCGCCATTGGCCCCGACGCAGTTCATATCCATTCTTGCCCTTTGACTGATATAATGGACGATTAGATTCGTCGCACGAGTATGATCCATGCACATCCGTCTGCCCATGCCGGCCGCGCTCCGCCATCGAGTCGAATCGGAAGAATACCTCTGGGCTTATCTTGCCTCGCTCTTGCTTAGTCCGCCGGTCGTCTGGGCGGTTTGGGTCTTCGCCATCGCCTGGACATCCAACGCCGAGCGCCACTTGAACCTGCGCTTCGCCTTGCTCTTCGCCTGCGCCGTCTGCGCCGCGCCGATACTCTTCGTCACTTTCATGGTCCGCAACGGACGCATCAGCGACCTGCACATGCGCGAAAGTCGAGAACGCTACATCCCCTACTCAATCGCCATCATCGGTGGTTTGCTCTGCGCCTTCATCTTCAGGCGCTATGAGGCCGAGCCCGTTCTATACTTGCTGACGCTCGTCACCGTCCTCAAATTGGCTCTCATGCTGGTCGGCACTCTTTTCATCCACATCAGCTTCCACGCCGCCGGCATGGCCAGCGTCATCTCAGCCACAACGCTCATGTTTGGCTTTGGCAAGGGGCTGTTCTTCCTGCCGCTGCTATTGCTGATTGTGCTGGCTCGTTTGGTGCTGGGGCGTCACAGTCCGGCGCAGATCATCCTCGGCGTCTTGATTGGCCTTCTGACGCCCTTGGCGGGCATCGCCGCCTTGGGGTCACTGCTGTAAGACTTGCGCGACACAGACAAATGCGAGCAAGAATCTGTGCAATTAACTTGAGAAATCTCTTAGTTTTGGCGAAGCTCGCCACCAAATTACCAGTTTCAACGTGGCGACGCTCCCCCTCTCCCCCTGTGGGAGAGGGGGCCGGGGGGTGAGGGGTATAAGTATCACGCGCGCCAAACCCGCGCCGTCCCATCCCAGGACCAGGACAAAATCTGCGTGCCATCGCTATTCCAGGCCGCGCCATTGATCAGGTTGCGATGCCGCAAGCGCCGCGGCGCTTCATCGTCCCACAGATAGACATATATGTGTGACCAGGACAGCACACGTTCTTCAAGGTCATCCCAACGCGCGCCGATGACCCAGTCATCATGCCGGAACACGCGCTGCGAAGCCCCCCCTTCTACCGACCAAATGTGCACGGTGTCGTCGCCCGCCCAAGACATCACCATGGATTCATCGCGCGACCAGATCGCCCGCTGCACAAAACTGCGATGACGCACGCCGCTGATCGCCCGCCCGCCAACGCTGAAGCCGTCCGTCTCGTAGACCTGCGCCGCGCCGTTGGTGAACCAAGCCAACAAGCGCGTGTCGTCCCCGTTCCATTCGAGCCCGAGCAGCATGCTCCGCTGCGGCAGCGAATAATTGCGCTCCTCGCCCATCTCGACGTCCCAAACGTAGATGCGCCCCGCTTCCGACCAGGCGCGGACTTCCGTCTCGTCCGCGCTCCAGACCGCGCCGCCGATTTCCACCGGCGCCTCGAAACGCCGCAGAAGCGCGCCATCTTCCAACGACAGAAGCGCGCCAGCGCCCGCCCGCGTGAATGCCAGGGCAAGACTGCCTTCCTCGTTCAGCTCCAGCGCCAGTGGCAGGCCTACGAGCTCCCAACTGTAAATCGTCCTTCCATCGCCCGCGTCGCTCAATAGCACGGCGCCGGATTCCTCCGCCGAGAGAATCGCCGCGTCATCGAGAACCCAATGCGCCTGTGTCACCGCGCTCCCGCCTTTGTGGTAGGTCAACAGGCGCTCGCCATCTTCCGCCGACCAGATATGTATCGACCCGTTCCCCTCGGCCGTGAGAATGCGCGACTCATCGGCGTTCCAGGCAGCAACGCGTACGCTGGTGCTATGTTCTAGCAGCAATTCAGCCTCGCTGGCCTGCGCCGTCGTGAGAAGAATCAGCGTGAGAGCCACGAGCAATATCAAGAAAGCGCGAATCATTCGGGTTACCTTTATGCTCTAACCGGGTTTCATGCGCCTAGCTTAGCACAGAGTTCTTAAATTCTAATGACGAGCTGCGCGCGAGGCCCGAGGGTTCTCTTCCGTCCTCAACTGCTCACAAGCGCCAAGACAGAATTGCAGTATCCTGCCCGGCTAAGCTCGCTCACCCTCTCCCCCTGTGGGAGAGGGGGCCGGGGGGTGAGGGGTTGGAAAATCTTCCGCAACATCAACCCGCCGGCCTGTCTCGTAGGATTCTATCGCCGCCTCCGCCAGCGCCAGCGCCCGATAACCGGCGCGCGCATGCACCGGTGGTTCAGCGCCTCGTTTGAATGCTTCCAACATCGGGTCAAGGTATTTGTCAAAGGTACGGTGAAACTCGCGCTCGAAGTCGTTGAAGTACCCCGCTTCCCATACTTCTCCAGTCTCCTCGCCGCGGCGATGAAAGCGGTAGCGCTTGACAGTATCATCAATCGTGATTCGACCCTCTGCCCCGTTCACCTCCACCTGATGAGTCCCCGGATAGGCATAGGAGGAGTCGTAAGAGCCGACCAGGCTGCCCACAGCGCCATTAGCGAACTTCAGCGACAGCGCCATCGTGCTGAAGCCCTTGCCCGTCATATCGGTCATCTCCCCTTGAACCGACGCGATCGGCCCGGCAAGATGCTCCAGCATGTCGAAGCCGTGGCATTGAGTCTCGATCAGATTCGCGTGCGGATGTTCGCCTCCTCCTTCGCCGCCGAAGCGCCAAGTGGCGAAGACGACCGGACCCAGTCGCCCGGCCTCAATCGCCGCCTTCGCCATCTGCACCGGCTTGGCATAACGATGATTGAAATTTATCGCGAAAAATAAATCCTGCGCCTCAGCCTCGCGCAGCAAAGTCTCCGCTTCGGCCATATCAAAGACCAGCGGCTTCTCCACCAGCAAGGGAATGCCAGCCCGAATCACTCGCAATGTCGGCTCGTAATGCCCCATGTTTGGCAGGCTCAAGCTGACCAGATCAGGCTTCTCCGCCGCGAGCATTTCGTCGATATCGAGGTAGTAGCGCAGGCCGAACTGTTCTGCGCGCGCTTTGGTGCGTTCCGCCGTGCGCCCGGCGACAGCGCAGAGATAGACATCGTCCCGTGCCGCGAAGACTCGCGCATGCTGATAGCCCCAGCCGCCAGCGCCGACCAGAGCCACCTTGATTCGATCTGTTTCTGTCATTGTTCGATAATGACCTTGCCGGTGCCCCCGGCGAAAAAGAGTTCGAAAGCGTACTGAATGTCGCTCACCGGCAGGCGATGCGTGATGATCTGATTGAGGAAGTCTCTGTGTTGGCGCAAGTATTCAAGGTTGGCGGGCAACTCGCCATAGCAGAAATACTCGCTGCCGATTACCGCCCGCTCGGGACCAATCAAGTCAGGCGAAATCGTTAAATCCAGCCCCTCGCCATGTCCGATGCAAACCAGGACGCCACGCTGCGAAAGCGCGTCAAGGCAAGCCCGCCGCGCGACGCTCTTCCCGCTGGTGTCGAAGGCGGCATCCACTTCCGTCAGCCTCTGCCGCTTCAAGCCAGCCGCCAAGGTCTCGTTCGCCACATTGACCGGCAGCCCGCCCATCCGTTCCGCCAGCGCCAATCGATACGGGATGACATCACTAATCACCACCGGCAAATCAAAGCCCAGCATGACTTTGAGCATAGCCAGCATGCCCAGTCCAATTGGTCCCGCGCCGGCCACTGCAGCCGACTCAATATCTTGCCGCACCAACCGCGCCCGACGGATGCCATGCCCGTTCGTTCCCATGATATCCAGCAGCAAGGTCGCCTCGGTTGCGCTCATATCGCTGTCGACCGCGAAGAAGACATTTTCGTTGACCAGCTCGTAGACGCCGAAACCGCCATCCACATTGAAGCCGTAGTCGGCGCGTTTGGCCACACACTGATTGGTGAAGCCCAGCAGGCAGCTGCGACACTGGCCGCAGAAGTCCATCAAGAAGACCGCCCCGGTCGTCCCCACCGGCGTGCTCGTATCGGGTCCGGCCGCGGCCACAATGCCCGCGCCTTCATGCCCCGGCGTCACCTCGCTGCCGTCGTAAAACTGGCCGCGCTCTGAGCCGCAAAGCGCATTCGCGCCGACTTGCAGCAGCAGTTGGCCCGCCCCCGGAACCGGCACGTCCTTCTCATGAAAGCTGATAATCCCGCCGCCCTCGAATTTGGGCACGGTCATGACTTCGGGTATCGGATTTAGCATCCTGTAAATTATCCTTGCCTAGCGCCCGCCCATGCCCGTGAGCATGAAGCTCTGTGTGATCCGACGCTGGAATATAATATAAACGATGAGCACGGGAATGCTCGACATGGAACTGGCCGCCATGATCAGGGCCGGTTCAGAGAATGAATCTCCTGCGCCATAGGCTCCCGCCAGGACTGCCAAGCCCACCGGCAGCGTGCGGTTTTCTACCCGGCTAAGCACGATCAAGGGCCAGAACAGATCGTTCCACGAATGCAAAAACACAAAAATCCCCAGCGCGATCAGCGCGTTGCGATTGACCGGAATCAAAATCTGCCAGTAAATGCGCAGGCGGCTCGCGCCGTCGACAATTGCCGCTTCCTCCAATTCGCGCGGAAAGGTGGTAAAGAACTGGCGCAGCAAGAATAAGCCGAAGACATTGGGCGCGGCGGGCCAAATCACAGCGTGATAGCTGTCAAGCCAGCCCAGATCGCGCACCAGCAAATAATTGGGGATCATGTAAATCTGCGATGGAATCATTAGCGTGAAGATGACCACGATGAAAATCAGATTCTTGAAGGGAAACTCCAGCCGGGCAAATCCATAAGCCGCCAGGCTGGTCACGAAGAGCGTGACCGCCGTCGTCGCAACCGCAATGACCAGACTATTCCAACCCCAGCGCGGCACATTAATATCACCGCGAGTCATGATCTCATGGTAGTGCTCCAGCGTCGGCTCGGGCGGATAGAAGTCCGGCGGATAATAGAAGGCTTCCGGATTTGTCTTTAAAGACGTCGCAACCATCCAATAGAAGGGGAAGAGGATGGCGATCGCAAGGATGATCAGCAAAATATAGAGCGCAATGCGCGAAATCTGCACATTGATGTCAGTCTCTATTGGTGGGCGCGCTTCCGCCTGCACTGCGCAACGCTCCTTAATATTCCAGGCGGCGTCCGCCAAAGCGGAATTGCAGCAAAGTGAAGGCCATGATGATGACGGCCAGCGACACCGCCATGGCTGTGCCAAAGCCCATGCGGAAATAAGTCCAGGCCGCGCGAAACATATAGAATATTACCGTGAAGGAGTCTTGAGCCGGTCCGCCATTGGTGATCACATAAGGCTGGGCGAAAACCTGGAAATGTGAGATCAGTTGCGTAACCGCGACGAAAAGGATGATCGGCCGCAGCAAGGGTATGGTGATGTAGCGGATCATCTGCCAGCCGCGCGCGCCATCAATGCGAGCCGCTTCATAAATGTCTTGCGGAATATTGCTCAGCCCAGCCAGGTAAATCAGCATCGGGAAGCCGAAAGCCCACCACAGCGTAATCACGCTCAATGATGGAATGACCAAATCGGAATCGGCGATAAAAGGGATGGGACCGATTCCGGCGCTGCCGAGCAAATAATTGACGATGCCAAACTGCTGACCCAGCAGCCATCTCATCACCAGGCCGACAACCGACGCGCTCAGCACGTAGGGGAAAAAGAACAGCGTACGAAAGACGTTTCGCCCGCGAAAGGGCACATTCAGCGCGATGGCAATGAATATCGGAATCGTGGTCAGTAGAGCGCTGGTCAGAAACGCAAAATAAACCGTATTGCGCAGCGCCACCCACCAAAGATCATCGGACAACAGCTCTTCATAGTTTTCGAAACCGATGAAGGGCTTGGGGCCGAATATCTCCCAACGGAAGAAACTCATCTGAACGCTGGCGAGGATGGGGCGGAGAATGAAGATGACGAAGAGAATCATGAACGGGAGAACGAAGGCGTAGTTGCCGAGGTACCATTTCCAGCTGCGCCAAGTGCCTGAAGCGCTATGTTTCTCCGGCAGCAGCGATCGCCTAATCCCGCTGAACATCTGTGTCTTTCCCTGCCTGCCAACCCCTTCCCCCAGCCCCTTCCCCGAACCATCAGGGAAGGGGAGCTTACTCAGCGCGGGCAAGTCTCCCCCAATGCATTGGGGGAGATTTAGAGGGGGTTGCGATCCTATCGCCTATTTGTAGCGATCCAAAATGCGCTGGATGCGCGCGTTCGCTTCGGGGAAGACATCCGCCATCGAGACTTCGCATTCGCTCTCGAAAGCGCGCGCC
>WTGC01000195.1 GCA_011523705.1 Chloroflexota bacterium
AGGCAATTAGTAGTTAGGGGCTTGACAAGCGTTACATAGTCCGGTATACTATGTATACCGGATTGGGAACGGCACGAACAGGGAGGCTCGACAATGGATTTGCTCAGAGTATTCAGACAGTTTCCAGACCACGAAAGTTGCATCGAACATCTGGAGGCGGTGCGGTGGGGAGATTCACCAGTTTGCCCGCATTGTAGCAGTTCCAGAGTAGCGCGCAAGGCCGACGGCCAGCGTGTAGGCCGGTGGAACTGCCACGAATGCAAGGCCAGCTTCAACGTCCTGTCCAAGACCATCTTCCAGAAGACGAAGATACCGCTACAGAAGTGGTTCTTGGGCATTGCGCTGGTGATCAACGCCAAGAAATCGCTGTCAAGCTGCCAGTTGGCACGCGACCTTGACCTGAACCAGAAGTCCGCATGGTACATGAAGATGCGGATCAGAGAGGCGATGGTAGAGGATACGGACGCTTTCCTGCATGGCATTGTGGAGGCTGACGAGGCGTTTATCAGTACGGACGGCAGCAATCCCCGCAAGAACAACCGCAACGACGATTCTACCCCCCCCCCCCGTGGGCGCGGCACGCGCAAGCTGCCGGTAATCGGAGCCGTTGAGAGAGGCGGTAAGGTTGTCGCCCAGCCGTCGCCGAAGGTTACGGCCAAGAGCCTGCACAAGTTCCTCAAGCGACACGTAGACGGCGGCGACAGCGTTCTGGTAACCGACCAGTTCCCCGCCTACAGGCGGATGGGAGAGTGGGTTCCCCACTTCACGATCAATCACGCCGTCAAGTATGTCGAAGGCCTGATCCATACTAACACAATCGAGGGTTTCTGGTCGCTGGTCAAGCGTGCGCTGTACGGACAGCATCACCACTACAGCAAGGAACACGCGGCCGCCTACATTGTCGAGGCCTGCTACAAGTACAACATCCGCAAGTCTGCCAACCCGTTCGCTGACTTCATACGCGGGGCGGTGTCGGTATGAACCGGCTCTACTACGGCGATTGCCTTACCGTGATGGAGAGCATCCCCCGCAACAGCATCGACCTGATTTACCTTGACCCCCCGTTCAATTCCAACCGCAACTACAACGCCATCTACAAGGACGAAACCGGACGCCCGCTGCCGGTGCAGATAGAGGCGTTCTGCGACACGTGGGAGCTCACAGAGGAACGGGAACGGGCTATCCGGCATATGCCTATGTTGATGCGGGAAAGCGGCATAGACGACGCTACAGCCGAGTTCTGGCGGCTCTGGATGAACGCGCTACGCAAGACACAGCCCCGCCTGCTGGCCTACCTGTCCTATATGGTCGAGCGGTTGCTAAAGATGTACCCGCTTATGAAGCCGACGGCCAGCCTGTATTTCCACTGCGACCCAACGGCCAGCCACTATATCAAGCCGCTCCTGGATGCCGTGTTCGGCCATGATTCTTATCGCAACGAAATCACTTGGCAACGAATCGGCTCTACGCAGAAGGGCAGCCAGCACGCCAGCCGGACGTGGGGCAACAACACCGACATTCTGCTCTACTACGCCAAGAATCCGGCGGCCGCCAAACTTGACCCGCGACGTGCGCCGTCGGATATGTCCGATGAGGAGATCGAGGCCAAGTTCAAGTACATAGACGAAAACGGCGAACGCTACTACGATGACAGTTCGCATATCTGGCGGACGCCCGGCATGGGAGAACGCCCGAACCTTTGTTACGAGTGGCGCGGCTTCACCAATCCGCATCCCGCAGGTTGGCGGTTGAGCAAGGAGCGGCTGGAAGAGGAGTACGAGAAGGGCAACATCGTCATTCTCGACAATGGCCGGTTGCAGCGGCGCAAGTATCTCAGGGACTACAAGGGCGCTTCCTACGGCAACCTGTGGACTGATATACCGATGGCGCTGGGCAAGGAGCGCATGGGCTACGCTACGCAGAAACCGCTTGCGCTGTTGGAGCGCATCATCCGCGCCAGCAGCAAGGAAGGCGATACCGTCCTCGACCCGTTCTGCGGCTGTGCCACGACCCTTGAGGCGGCGCACCGGCTGGGAAGGAACTGGATCGGGATAGACATTGCCATTCACGCAATCAAGCGCGTCGCCCAGGTGCGGTTGATCGAACGTTGCGGGCTGGAGGAAGGCGTTCATTTCACGGTTGAAGGCGTGCCGCGGTCGGTTGAAGGCGCACAAGACCTGTGGGAGCGCGACAAGTACCAGTTCCAGAAGTGGGCGGTAGAACAGGTTGACGGATTCGTTTCACAGAAACGGACTTCGGACGGCGGCATAGACGGGCGTATCTACTTTGAGCTATCGGAGATGAAGGCGTTGCAGAGTATGCTTGTCGAGGTGAAGGGCGGCAAGAACGTGAACATAACCGACCTGCGCGCCCTCCGCGGCGTACTGGACGCAGGCGATGCGATGATGGCCGGCTTGATTATCATGCGCCCGCTGGGAGAGCGGCAGGAACGCAATTTCAGGAAGTTCATGGCGGAGGCGGGCGATCTGGTAGTCAACGGATTCCCCTACCCGCGTATGCAGATGCTATCCGTACCCGACATTCTCGACGGCAAGCGGTTCAGCCTGCCCAACATCGCGGGGCGGCACGAACTTCAGCCCCGCCTCGTTCCAGTATAGCAGTGCTTGAATCC
>WTGC01000043.1 GCA_011523705.1 Chloroflexota bacterium
TACGAAGTACTCGATATTGACTTGTTCCGCACACGGTTTTCGACTGCTACGAAAGAACACCTCCGTGAAGAAGTCTTGCTGTTGCAGTGGAATGGTTAAAATCCATACATGGCGAAAGCAAACCGTTATGCCCAAATAATTGAAGATATCTTTTTTCGTTATTATCGCGACGGCGATTCCGTCGTACACTTTGCGCGCCAAGACATAGTGCATTCAGCTGAGCGGCTTGATATTCCTTTGCCAAAGAATCTTGGTGACGTCGTTTACTCTTTTCGTCATAGAAATCCCTTGCCCGATGCGATTAATAGAAAGTCTCCAGAAGGCCAGTCTTGGGTGATAGTCGGCAAGGGGCAAGCGAAATATGCCTTTGAACTCAAGTCGGTTTCAAAGATTCAACCTGATCAAATGCTGCCCGTTACGAAGATTCCAGACGCGACACCAGGAATCGTATCTCGGTATGCTCTGACCGATGAACAGGCGCTCTTGGCAAAACTCAGATACAACCGGCTAATAGACATCTTTACCGGCGTTACTTGTTATTCCATTCAAAATCATTTGCGAACCACTGTGTACAGCATAGGTCAAATCGAGACCGACGAGATTTATGTTGGAATCGACAAGAGTGGGGCGCACTATAGCTTGCCGGTGCAAGCAAAAGGCAAGGCCGACCAGATTGGCGTCGTTCAGATAGAACAAGACTTGGCGCTCTGCGACGAAAAGTTTCCCGAACTCGTTGCTCGCCCAATAGCGGCACAATTCATGGATGAAGAAAGCATTGCGCTCTTTGAATTCGGAAAAGACTCGGACGGCGCCGTGGTCAAATTAGCGGAGAGGCACTACCGTCTAGTCCCTGCATCAGAAATGTCGAGTGAAGACCTGCAACTCTATCGGAGTCGTCGCGCCGATTAGCCGCGCCTAACCCAGGCTCTCCCGCACCGCCCGGACGGCCGCGGAGGCGGCGCTCGCCATCAGCGAGACATCATTCATCACCGTAACAAACTCATAACCGCGCTTGAGCATCTCGATGGCGTGAGCGGTATCGGCGGCGAAGAGACCCGCCTTGATGCCATGGGCGCGCGCCGATTCCAGAATCGCGTCCAGCGCCGCGTCGACGGTCGCGTCCTCCCCGCTCAGCCCGGCTTCGCCTGTCAAGTGCAGGCGGAGATCGCCGATGCCGACAAAGACGCAATCCAGCCCCTCGACGCTCATGATCTCGTCGCGATTTTCGTAGCCCGTTTTCGTTTCGATCATGGCCAGCGTGATGATGGTGTCGTTGGCATGCTCGGCGTAATCCTCGCCGGCATAGACGCGCGCGCGGGTGGGGCCAAGGCTGCGGTAACCCAAAGGCGGGAAGCGGCAGGCGCCGACGAAAGCCTCGCATTCTGCGCGCGTTTCGATCATGGGGCAGATGACGCCGTAAGCGCCGGCATCAAGCAGGCGCATGGTATCGCCGGGCGTATTCCAGTTGACGCGCACCAAAGGCACGGTGTCGGTGGTCGAGATGACTTGCAGCATTTGGATCGCCGTCTCGATGCCCATCAAGCCGTGCTGCATATCGACGACCAGGCTGTCCCAGCCTTGATGCGCCATCACTTCGGCTGACCAGGTGCTGGGGCTGTGCAGCCAGCCGTTGATCACCGCTTGCCCCTCCGCCCAAAGCTTGCGCACGCGATTTTCGCGCATATTTATTCCTCCGCCCACGATGAATTCCTGATGAGTATAGCGTCGCTGTGTTCCTAATCCCATACGCGGACGGTAGAAAGCCGACGGGCCGCTGATATAATCACCTCCGCTTTCACGCGCGGGACTTTCTGACGCCATGTACGCAGCCAACATCAACAAAATCATCGTCATCAGCTTCTGCCAGCACTTTCATCTTTACATTCACGCTTATGCGCTGCTCTTGCTGGGGCG
The DNA here is from genome assembly GCA_011523705.1 of Chloroflexota bacterium. Lineage (GTDB taxonomy): Bacteria > Chloroflexota > Anaerolineae > Aggregatilineales > Phototrophicaceae > UBA6055. Next base: position 1,915 of record WTGC01000043.1, read on the forward strand.
CGGCTTGACGCTGGTGCAAATCAGCCTGATCGAATCGATTTTGATCGGGACGATCTTTCTGCTGGAAGTGCCGACCGGTGTCTTGGCTGATCGCGTAGGGCGCAAGTGGTCGATCTTCTGCTCGACATTTTTGCTCATGTGCGCCGAGTTCATCTTCATTTTCGCCCGCGATTATGCATGGTACGTTCTGGTGGCGCTCTTGGCGGGGGCCGGATTCGCCTTCGCCTCCGGCGCCATCGATGCGCTCATCTATGACAGTCTGCCGCCGAAAAATCGCGAAGAGGCGATGAAGCGGGCGATGGGGCGGGTCAACAGTTGGAGCATGATCGCCTTTGTCATCGCGCCAATCGTCGGCGGGCTTATCATCGGTGACGCCGCGCTCGAGAAGTTCATCCCCGCCATCGTCTTGACTGTCGTCGCGCTGTTTGTAGGCTTGCTGTTCTGCTTGACACTGCGCGAGCCGCCGGTCAAGGCATCGGAAAAGAAAGAGAGCAGCGCGGCGTTGTTGCGCGCGGGTGTCTCGCTGCTGTATAGAAATCGGCTGTTGCGCCGCTTGGTGCTGCTGGCTGTCTTCACTTTGCCCTTCACCGATGCCTTGGCGGTCACGCTCGGTCCGCCCTATCTGGTGCGGAACGAGGTCTCGCCTTTTGCCATCGGCGCTGTTCTCTCAGCCGGAAGTTTACTGGCGGCTTTCACACAGCGTTACGCCTACAAGGTGGAAGAATGGCTGGGGCGCGATCGGGCGATAGCCACGCTGATATTGCTGCCGGGTCTGCTGTACTGGATGCTGGCGGCATTTGGCGGACCCATCGCTGCCGCCGCGATCATGATCCTGATGTATGGCGTCAGCAACATGAAAGCGCCCCTCTTCTCCGCTTATCAGAATGCGCTAATCGAAAACAAGAATCGCGCTACTGTTCTCTCGCTCATCAATATGTTCGTCAGTTTATTCGTAGCTTTGGGGGCGCCCATCTACGCTGCAATCGCGGAGCAATCGCTCGAATTGACTTTTGTGGCTATGGGCGCGGTGATCGTGGCGGCGGCATTGCTGCTGCGCGTCCATCGCTTGCCCGGTTCCACCTGAAGTGATCCTATTAGTTTGGACACGAATTAGGCGGTAAAGGCAGCGTTGCTCGGCCGCCCTTCCTCGACTTCCGCCACGGCGCCGCCGATCATCTTGCCCTTCGCCAACTTCCGTCCTCGAGGATATCGCCGATCGCCAGCATCGCCGAACGAATCTCGTCGTCGCTGTTGTAGAAGTGGGGCGCGATGCGGATGCCGGCATTGGGACGGAAGTCGATCTTGATATCGCGCGCCAGCAACTCGTTTGAGACTGCGTATGCATGCGGCGGATTGACCGTGACCGTGCCAGCGCGGCGTTCAGGGTCCCGCGGCGAAACCACCTCGTAGCCCATCTCGTCGGCGAGATCGATGATCAGCGCTGTTTGCCGCATCGACTTCTCGCGGATGGCGGCGACGCCGACCTGGGCGATGATATCGACGCCGGGTTGGATGGCGTGCAGGGAAGCAATGCCCGGCGTCCCGTTCATCAGCCGGTAAGCGTCCTCGCGCAATTCCAGCTTCTCCACGTCAAAGGCGAAGGGCGACGCGCTGGCGAACCAGCCGGTCACTTTGGGATTGAGCGACGGGAGCAGATCGGGGCGCACATACATGAAAACGCCGCCCGGCCCGCCACAGAGCCACTTGAGCACGCCGCCGATGTAATAATCGACATCCCAAGCGCCGACATCCACCGGAATGACGCCGACGCTATGATAGCCATTGAAGAGGACTTGCGCGCCGACGCTGTGCGCCTTCGCCGTGATCGCCCGCGCCGGCATGATGAAGGCGCTGCGGAAGAGCACGTGCGACGTGCTGACCAGGCGCGTCGATTCGTCGATGGCTTCCAGCAATTCGTCGATGTCGATGTGGATGCCATCCCGCGAGCGGATCGTCTGAATGCGCATGTGATCGGGCAGCCAACTGCGCAGCGCGTACACATCACTGGGGAAATCCAGCTCGGTGATGACCACTTTGTCGCGCCGGCGATCGCTGAAGTCCAGCGCGCCGAAGAGGATGCTATTGGCGATGCTGGCGTTCTGATGCACGAGGACGCTGTTCTCGGCCGCGCCCATCAGCGGGGCGATCTTGTTCCCGACTGTCTGCGGCAATTCGAACCAGCCCGTTCCCCAAGCCGACACGCCCTGCGCCGCCCAGGTATCGGCGTAATGTCGCAGACCGTCGTAGACGCCGCGCGGCATCGCGCCGAGGGAATTGCTGATGAGATAGTTGCAGGCGCCGAGGATGGGAAACTCGTCGCGCCACTTTAGAAGCGGATCATGGATCATGAGCATGCTTTCGGCTGATTGAATGGTCTCAGCGAAACATTGTATCGCAATCGCTGGAGAATCAGCGGCCGAAATGATGCCGCCGCCAATGGACGAACATCTGCCAGAGGCGGGGGCTCAAATTGCCGATCAGACGGTCAATGTGACCCAGCAGCAACTGCCGGTCCTCCGCGTCAACCCATTCCTTTGCAATCAAGGCGGAGGCCAGCCGTTTATAATCTCGCTTCGCCGACCAGCGCTCGATCCAACTCCGTGTATGCATGGGGCGAGCGTCGGTCAGCCGCTCAAATGTGGCTTCTGGCGTATTGTTCCACAGCTGCTGGAGCATCCAACGCCGCAGACGGAGCCGTCTGGCTCGCCCGTCCGCATCTAGGTTGCGGCTGATATTGCTGTCATGCAGGCGATACAGAATAAGAACTTCCGGCGTGTTGGCGAATCTGGTTTTTGTCTCTGTGAGCAGGCGCAGATACAAATGCAGGTCCACTGCGGTGGCATAGTCCGCGCAATAGTTGCCGACAGCCGCCAGCAGGCTGCGGCGAAACATCGTGCCTGGGTGCGCCAGAAAGGAGCCGGCTATAAAATTAATGCAGATGAGCGCGTGCTGCAGCGGTTCCTCCGGGCTAAGTAGCAGGTTCATATCTTTATCGACATAATGTGTCCTGGCGCCTAGCACTCCAATCCGCGGGCAGCTTTCCATGAAGGCTGCCTGTCGTTCCAATCGCTGCGGCAGGCTCACATCGTCGCAGTCCATGGTGGCGATATATACACCGTTGGCAGCAGCAATGCCAGCATTGCGCGCGAAGGCATTTCCCATGTTTTCATCAAGTTGGATGAAGTGAACTCGATCGTCCTGAATCATATAGCCGCGCACGATTTCGGCGGACAGGTCCTGGGAGCCGTCGTCAACGATGATGAACTCGAAGTCAGTGAAAGTCTGATTCAAGATGCTTTCTATGGCTTCGGCAAGGAACTCGTCGCCGTTGTACACCGGCATGACGACTGATACCAAGGGGGCGGGCACTGCGGTCACATCAGACCGCCTCTTCGCGCTTCCGCGATCCGAAATGATGCCGCCGCCAATGGAGGAACATCTGCCAGCGGCGCGGCATCGCGGTTTCCAGGCGCCGGCTCGTCTCAGCCTCTATCCAGGGCATGTCGCTGGCAGCAACAATGTTGGCAGCGAGCATTCCGTCGACCAGCCGCCTCACTTCTCGGCGGAGCAGCCACCATTCCCGCCAAGAGAAATTATGCCCTTGGTATAGCCGGTCCAATCGACAGATGGTAGCGCGCGCATCCTCGCCCCAAAGTCTGCTGAGCCAGCGCTGCCGAATCTCAAGAGCTTCATTTTGCTGCTCTTCATGCCGCTTTACCGACGTCTGGTTTTCATGCTGCCGATGCAGATAGAGCGCTTCGGGTAAATTGGCGAATCTCGTCTTCCCATACAGGCGCGAAAACAGCTCTTTATCATCCGCAGCCCTGATCGATTCGTCGTATCCGCCGACGGCGGTCAGAGCATCGCGCCGCGCCATGATCGTGGGTCCGGCAACGGTCGTTCGGCCGATTATCCAAAGCAGAACGATCTCGGCATGCTGCTGCGCAAGCCTGCTGCGGCGCCCGCTTCCATTGGCGAGCAAGTTCCGCAGCTGAGTCCCAACCAAGCCGATATCCGGATGTGATTGCAGGAAGTCCGCCTGCTTCTCGATGCGCCCCGGCAGGCTAATGTCGTCATGGTCCATCGCCGCCACAAATTCGCCGCGAGACGTGGCGATGCCACTGTTCCTCGCCGATGTTAAACCTCGATTGCGTTCGTGCCGAACGACGCGGATGCGTTTATCACGTTCGGCAAAGTCGCTGATAATCGCCGCCGAACCATCTTGGGAGCCGTCATCGACGATAATGAATTCGAAGTCGGTGAAGGTCTGATTCAGGATGCTTATAATTGCTTCGCAAAGATACCGTTCGCCGTTGTACACCGGCATGACGGCTGATACCAAGGGAGCCGGTTTTCCGGTCAAACTAATTCGGCCTTTCGCTTTTGCCCGGCCCGAAATGATGCCGCCGCCAATGGAGGAACTGCTGCCAGCGGCGCGGAGTCATTGATTCCAGGCGTCGGTTCAGTTCCGCCTTTAGCAAGGGCAGATCGCTCGTCACAAGCTCCTGATTGGCGACCATGGCGTCCAACAACCGCTCAAGGTCTTGCCGCAGCAGCCGCCTCTCCCGCCAGCCGAGTTTCGTTCCTACGCGTAGTCCATTTAATCGGTCAATGGTAGCGGGCGGCGCCTCGCCCCAAAGCCTAGTCAGCCAGCGTCGGCGAACTTCGGTGGTTACCGCCTTCTGCTCTTCAGCCGGCATTTGGGTCATTTGACCCTGATGCTGCCGATACACATATGAGTCTATTGGCAAATTGGCAAATCGCGTCGTGCCAAACAGTCGCGAAAACAGCTCTTTATCACATGCGAAATGCTGCGCGCTGGCATATCCGCCAACAGAACGCAAGACATTGCACCGCGCCATTATGGCGGGGCCGACGACAGCCGTGCTACCCAGAACCGATTCCAGGACGATGAAGGCATGCTGCTGCGGAAGAGCATAAATCTGGCGCCCAGTCATATCGGCAGACGCGGTATGCAGGAACGTGCCCACGACTCCAATATTTGGATGGGATTGCAGGTGGTTCACCTGCTTCTCCAGGCGCTGCGGCAGGCTAATATCGTCGCAATCCATGGCAGCGATGTATTGGCCTGTGGCGGCGGCAATGCCGCTGTTCCGCGCCGAAGGTTCGCCTCGGTTGCGCTCGTGTTGCAAAAGGCGGATGCGTTCATCTCGACTGGCATATTCGCTGATAATCGCCGTTGAGCCGTCCTCGGAGCCGTCATCGACGATAATGAATTCGAAGTCAGCGAAAGTCTGATTCAAGATGCTTTCGATTGCTTCGGCAAGGTAATCTTCGCCATTGTACACGGGCATGACGACTGATACCGCGAGCATAGTATGGACTCAGACTGAAAATGAGATAAACTATAGCAAGTATATCACTAATGAGAAATCAAGAGCGAGCGCGCACGCTGAAATGATGCCGCCGCCAATGGAGAAACATTTGCCAGCGGCGCGGAGTCATTGATTCCAGGCGTCGGTTCAGTTCCGCCTTTAGCAAGGGCAGATCGCTCGTCACAAGCTCCTGATTGGCGACCATGGCGTCCAACAACCGCTCAAGGTCTTGCCGCAGCAGCCGCCTCTCCCGCCAGCCGAGTTTCGTTCCTACGCGTAGTCCATTTAATCGGTCAATGGTAGCGGGCGGCGCCTCGCCCCAAAGCCTAGTCAGCCAGCGTCGGCGAACTTCGGTGGTTACCGCCTTCTGCTCTTCAGCCGGCATTTGGGTCATTTGACCCTGATGCTGCCGATACACATATGAGTCTATTGGCAAATTGGCAAATCGCGTCGTGCCAAACAGTCGCGAAAACAGCTCTTTATCACATGCGAAATGCTGCGCGCTGGCATATCCGCCAACAGAACGCAAGACATTGCACCGCGCCATTATGGCGGGGCCGACGACAGCCGTGCTACCCAGAACCGATTCCAGGACGATGAAGGCATGCTGCTGCGGAAGAGCATAAATCTGGCGCCCAGTCATATCGGCAGACGCGGTATGCAGGAACGTGCCCACGACTCCAATATTTGGATGGGATTGCAGGTGGTTCACCTGCTTCTCCAGGCGCTGCGGCAGGCTAATATCGTCGCAATCCATGGCAGCGATGTATTGGCCTGTGGCGGCGGCAATGCCGCTGTTCCGCGCCGAAGGTTCGCCTCGGTTGCGCTCGTGTTGCAAGAGGCGGATGCGTTGATCTCGTGCGGCGAACGCGCGGATAATCTCCGCCGAGCCATCTTCGGAGCCGTCATCGACGATAATGAATTCAAAGTCAGTGAAAGTCTGATTCAGGATGCTTTCAAATGCTTCGGCAAGGTATTCCTCGCCATTGTATACGGGCATGACGACTGTAATCACGGGCATGGTCTAAACTTGGCCTCAACCAATGTGACAATGTAACTTAGTAAAACCTGGTTGAGGAATCAAGTTCGAGCGCGCGCGCTGAAATGATGCCGCCGCCAATGGAGGAACTGCTGCCACAGGCGCGGGGTGGTCCACTCCAGGCGCTGCCTGATCTCGGCCGCAAGCCGGGGCTGATCGCCGGGATAAACCCAGCCATGAGCGACCATTGCCTCGATCAGCCGCTCGAGATCGCGCCGCGCCACACGTCTTTCCCGCCAGCCCAACTTGAAACCTGGGCGCAATCTCAGGAGCAGATCCAAAGTCTCCGCCGGCGCCTCGCCCCAAAGCCGTTCAAGCGCCTCGCGCCGCGCATGTGCCTTTGCGGGAAGATTATGCGTTGTAGCTTGACCCATTATGGAGGCTTCGTGCTGGCGATACAGGTAGAGAATGGTCTTCAAGCTGCTGTAGCGCATCCGCACTTGCCAAACAATCCGCAAGAAGTATTCGTAATCGGTCGCCACCTCGAATTCGGGATTGTAGCCACCTGAAGCGATGAATAAATCGCGCCGCATCATAATCGAATTGCGCGCGATCGCCGTTTCGCCGAACAGCATCGCCAGCAGAATCAACGCGTGACTTTGCGGCAGCCGGTACGGAAAAAGTGGCGACAGGTCTTCGTTGACGACTTGAATGCCGACGCCGACGGCGCCAATGTCAGGATTCGCGTCCAGATAATCGAACTGCAATTGAATACGCTCGGGCAAGCTGACATCGTCGCAATCCATCATGGCGACGAGCTGGCCCTCCGCCGCGGCAATTCCCGCATTGCGGGCGCTGGCTTCGCCCTGGTTCTTCCCCAATTGAATACAGCGTATGCGGCTGTCGCGTTCCGCGTAGGTTTGGCAAATCGCGGCCGAGGCATCTTGCGAGCCGTCATCCACAATAATGAATTCGAAGTCGGTGAAGGTCTGATTCAGGATGCTCTCGATCGCAGCGGCAAGGTAGTCCTCGCCGTTGAACACTGGCATGACGACAGATACCAAAGGAATGCGTTTCGCCATCAATCGAATTCGCTCTTGTATTTGCCCAAATCAAAATGATGCCGCCGCCAATGGAGGAATTGCTGCCACAAGCGCGGGGTCGTGCCTTCCAGGCGGCGTTGAATATGCGCGGAGACGAGACCTCTGTCAGCGGGATCGATTATGCCGGCGCCGATCATCGCGTCCAACAGCCGCGCCATGTCTTGGCTTGCCGCTCGCCTTTCCCGCCAGCCAAGCTTCGCGTCCATTCGCATCCGTTCGAATCGGACCAAGGTCGCTTGCGGCGCCTCGCCCCAGAGACGCTGGAGAAGACGCGCCCGCACGTCCCGTGTATGCGCCTTGAGGGTCGCGTTTCGCGATGTATGGTGCTGCGCCTCATGCCGGCGATAAAGCAGCAGAGGCTCGGGCAGATTGGCGAATCGCGTCCGCCACATCAGTCGCGACCATAGCTCCGTATCGTCAGCCGACCATTTGGACGGCTGATATTCATTGCCGCTATCGAACACTTGACGCCGCATCATCACAGTCGGATGGATTAGAAACGAGCCAACAAACACATTGAATGCGATAAGCGAGTGATGTTCCGGCAAATCAAAATGATAGAGCGGCGACAAATCTTCGCTCACAGCCTGCGCGCCCGCGCCCAGCACGCCGATCGCCTGGTTGGCGCTCAAATGCTCGACTTGTCGTTCCAGCCGCTGCGGCATGCAGACGTCATCGCAATCCATCATGGCAATATAATCAGCGGAAGAAAGACTAACGGCGTGATTGCGGGCATTCGGCGCGCCCATATTGCGCCTGAATCTCACCGGTCGTATTCGATCGTCACAAGCCTCGTATGACCGAATAACCTCCCACGAGCTATCCAGCGAGCCATCATCGACGATGATGAACTCAAAATCGGTAAAGGTCTGCCCCAAGATGCTCTCAATGGCCTCGGCGACATACATCTCGCCATTGAAGACGGGCATGACGACCGAAACTGCGGGCATGAATTACTCTCAACTCAAAATGACAAGATCGTGAGAGTCAGTATAACACGGATACGGAATCAAATCCGCTCGCGGCGCCCGAAGCGATGCCGGCGCCAGTGGCAGAACATCTGCCAAACGCGGGGCGTCGTCTGTTCCAACTGCCTGTTCATGAAGGAAATCAGAAAATTGCGGTCGTCCGCTTGTACCCAGTTTGCGGCAATCATTGCTTCAATGAGCCGCTTGATGTCGCGCTTTGCCCGCCGGCGTTCCAGCCAATTGATTTTTTCTCGCAGGCGGACTCGATTAAAGCGGTCGAGACTTGCCTGCGGCGCCTGGCCCCATAGCTGAAATAGCAGCCGCCTCGTCAAGTCAGCCCAAATTCTCTTGGTCTGCGGCGCAAAACGCTGCTGCGCTTCGTGCTGCCGATACAAATAAAGATTCTCGGTCACATTGGCCAGACGCGTTTGCGTGACCAAGCGCGAAACCAACTCGATATCAGCGGTCCGAACCATTGTCGCGTCATAGCCGCCGCAGGCTTTGACAATCGCGCGTCTCATCATGATTGTGGCGCCCACGACACAGGGACCCAGAAGCAGGTCGAAAGCGATGCAAGCGTGCCTTTCCGACAAGCCATAAGCGTAGAATGGCCTCAGATGCTCATCAGTCATCAGCGCGCCCGTGCCAACGGCGCCGATTTCGGGATTGGCTCGCAAGTAAGCGACTTGTTTTTCCAGCCGCTCGGGCAGGCTCACATCATCGCAATCCATCATGGTAACCAACTCGGCCCGCGCCGCTTCAAAGCCATAATTTCGAGCAGCCGCCTTCCCAATATTCCGCTCCAGCATGAAGAAGCGGATACGTTCGTCACGCGATTCGTAAGTCCTGACCAATTCCGCGGTTCTATCCTGCGATCCGTCATCGACGATGATGAACTCAAAATCGGTGAAGGTTTGCCCCAGGATGCTTTCAATCGCCTCGGCGAGCCATTTCTCACCGTCAAATACAGACATGACGACAGAAACTGCGGGCATGGAAAACCTCAACGTTTACAGCGACATAAATTGCGCCAAGAACAAGATCGTCCCGGATTCAGGTCCGCTCGCGGCGCCCGAAGCGATGCCGCCGCCAGTGGCAGAACATCTGCCAAACCCGGGGTGAAACCCATTCCAACTGCCTGTTCATGAAGGAAATCAGAAATGGGCGGTCGTCCGCTTGCACCCAGTTGGCTGCAATTAGCGCTTCAATGAGCCGCTTGATATCGCGCTTGGCCCGCCGGCGTTCCAGCCAGTTGATTTTTTCACGCCGGCGGATTCGATCAAAGCGGTCGAGACTTGCCGGCGGCGCCTCGCCCCACAACTGGTACAGCAGCCGGCTCATCAAGTCCGCCCATAATCTCTTGGTCTGCGGCGTGGGCTGATGCTGGCCATCGTGCTGCCGATACAGGTAGAGATTCTCGGTCAAGTTGGCCAGACGCGTTTGCGTGATTAAGCGCGCAACCAACTCGAAATCAGGAGACCTGAGCATCGACTCGTCGTATCCTCCGCAGGCCTTAAAGATCTTGCGCCTCATCATGACGGTCGTGCCCACAACGCTGGGTCCCAATTGCAGATCGTATGCGATGCGCGCGTGCTTTTCCGACAAGCCAAAAGCGTGGTAAGGACGCAGATTTTCATCGGTCATCAGCGCGCCGGTACCGACCGCGCCGATCTGAGGGTTGGCTCGCAGATAGGCTACTTGTTTCTCCAGCCGCTCTGGCAGGCTCACATCGTCGCAGTCCATGCCGGTCAGGAATTCGCCGCGCGCCAACTCCAAACCGCGATTCCGCGCGCTCGCCTCCCCGGTATTTTGCGCCAGCATGACGCATCGAATGCGATCATCACGGGCGGCATAACGCTGGACAACATCCGCTGAGCCATCCTGCGAACCGTCATCAACAATGATCAATTCAAAATCGGCAAAGGTCTGGTTCAGGATGCTTTCAATCGCTTCGCCGACATACTTCTCGCCATTATACATGGGCATAACGACCGAAACTGTGGGCATGGTCAAAACCGAACCTTTATGCGCGCCATCTTAGAATCCAGTGTATCACAAGTGAGAACTCATGTCCGCTCGTGGTCCCCGAAGTGATGCCGGCGCCAATGACAAAACATCTGCCAAAGGCGGGGCGTCGTGTGTTCCAACTGCTCGTTCAATACGCGTATCAGATAGGCGCTATCGTCTTCGTCAATCCAGTTGGATACGACCATAGAATCAATCAGCCGCCTGAGGTCGCGTTTTGCCAGCCGGCGTTCCCACCAGCCGAGTTTTTCCCGCTGGCGAACTTGGGCGAAGCGGTCGAGACTTGCCTGCGGCGCCTCGCCCCAAAGCCGAGACAGCAGGCGCGCCAAAAGATTCGCCCAATCTTGCTCTCTCTGAGGCGTCACAGGCTGTTGCCCCTCGTGCTGGCGGTACAAATAGAGAGGCTCGGGCAGATTGGCCAAGCGCGTCCGCGGAATTAAGCGCGCCACCAGCTCAATATCAGCAGATCTACTGATTGATTCATCATATCCGCTGCAAGCCTCTACGATCTCGCGCCGCATCATAATTGAGGCGCCCACGATGCAGGGACCCATTTGCAGGTCATAAGCGATGCGAGCGTGATTCTCCGCCGCTCTGTACAAGCCCCAGGGTTTCAGAGTCTCATCGACAAATAGCGCCTCCGTGCCAACGGCGCCGATCGTGGGATTGGCGCGCAAATGGTCCACCTGCTTTTCCAGCCGTTCAGGCCGGCTCACATCGTCACTGTCCATGCCGGCAACGAACTCCCCCCGCGCCAGCTCCAAGCCGCGATTGCGCGCGCTCGCCTCGCCTGTATTTTCCTCCAGCGTGACGCAGCGAATGCGATCATCGCGCGCTGCATAGGAACGGACAATCGCCGCCGAGCGATCCTGAGAGCCATCATCGACGATGATGAGTTCAAAATCGGCGAAGGTCTGCTCGAGGATGCTTTCAATCGCTTCGGCGACATACTTCTCGCCGTTGTAAACAGGCATGACGACCGATACTGCGGGCATAGATTTAGATCCGGCTCGTTTCGGACGCTAGAATAACTTAATGTGACGGCTTTGCATACTCAGGATTCTTTACCTGCCGAAGCGATGGCGGCGCCAGTGGCAAAACATCTGCCAAAGGCGGGGACTGCTCTGTTCCAGGCGGCGGTTCATATCGGCGACTAGCAGTGGTCGATCGCTTGGATCGACCAGTTGCCGCTCAATCAAGGTCTCAATCAAGCGATTCAGATCTGCTTTTGTCGCTCGTCGTTCAGACCAATTCAGTTTCTGCTTCTGCTGCAGACACCGAAAGCGCGTTAGCGTGTCATCGGTGACTTCATCCCAAAGAAATTCCAAACGTCTCCGCAGCCAGACGTTATTTTTGCGTCCGCCTACCTTTTCGGGACTCGATGATTTGTTGGAGTCATGCAGGCGCTGCACATAAAGAATCTCGGACAAATTGGCATATCGTATTCGAGTCTGGAGTAGCAGGCGGACAAAGAGATCGGCTTCTTCGCCATAGCGCAGGCTTTCGTTCCACCCGCCGACAGCCCGCAGCTTCTCAGGACGAATCATTAAGCCGCCACCGACTACAAAGCTGGGGAAGTCGGTGAACTGATTGAAGACGATGCGCGCATGCTGAGGCGGCACAATATCAGCCCCAAGTGAAGTGGTCAAATCGTGATTTACCGCTTTAGTACAGATCCCCACGGCGCCGATTTCAGGATTATCCTGCAAGAAGCGGACTTGTTGTTCCAAGCGGGCTGGCAGGCTGACATCGTCAGAGTCCATAAATGCGACGATGTCGCTGCCGGAGGCGTCGATGCCGCGATTCCGGGCGAAAGAGACGCCCCTGTTGCTTTCCTGACGCAGGAGTCGAACGCGCTCGTCGCGCCTTTCGTATTCCCGAATGATCTCAGGAGACCGGTCCTGCGAGCCATCATCGACGATGATGAACTCGAAATCGGAGAATGTCTGCCCGAGGACGCTCTCGATCGCTTCGGCGACATACTCTTCACTGTTGTAAACAGGCATGACAACGGAGACCAAGGGCGCAAGTTTACACGCCATACTCAACAGCCTGTTCCCCGTTCCCAGCTGCGGAATGATGCCGGCGCCAATGGCTAAACATCTGCCAAAGGCGGGGTGACGCCCGCTCCAACTGCCGGTTCATCAGATCAATCAAATAGGCGCGATCAGTTTCCTCAATCCAGTTGGCGGCGATCATGGACGCGATATAGCGCTTGAGGTCGCGCTTTAGCAGCCGACGTTCGCGCCAACTGAGCTTCTTTTGCTGCTCCATCCGTAGCATGCGATCAAGACTTGACGGCGGCGCCTCTCCCCAAAGCCGGCATAGCAGGCGCCTCATGAGATCCATCCAATCTCGTGCTGAGTTTGTCGTATAATAGCGCTGATCTTCATGCTGACGGTAGAGATAGAGCCACTCCGACAGATTCGCGAAACGCGTCTGACATATCAAGCGGGACACCAGTTCGATGTCATTGCCTCGCTTGCGACAGACTTCATAACCGCCGACAGCAATCAGGAGATCGCGGCGAATCAGCAAGGACGCGCCCACAACACTGCGACCTAGCATGATATTATAGGCAATGTGAGCGTGTTTTTCCGGCACTCTATAATCTGCGAAGGGTTTCAGACTTTCATCAGTTAAGGGGGCGCAGACGCCGACAACGCCGATTTCGGAATTGGCGCGCAGGAAATCCACCTGCTTCTCCAGCCGCTGCGGCAAGCTTACATCGTCGCTGTCCATGCCGGCAATGTATTGACCCCGCGCCGCCTCAATTCCTAAGTTTTTCGCCGCCGCCTTCCCTTTATTATGTTCGAAAGCCAGAAACCGGATGCGGTCGTCGCGCCTTTCGTAATCACGGATGATTTCAGGCGACCGGTCTTCCGAGCCGTCATCGACGATGATGAACTCGAAGTCAGTAAAGGTCTGCTCCAGGATGCTCTCGATCGCTTCGGCGACGAAGAGTTCCCGGTTGTAGACGGGCATGACGACTGAAACAAGGGGCATTTTGATTCGCTGAGGTCTTGACAAATGAATCCGTCTAAATTGTAACACTTGTAAGCAAAAAGCGTAAATCTGAAATGGCTTCGCAATCGTCGGCAGTCATTGACGGACCCAATTACGCCGCGTTAATATCAACGCCAGCTACAACAGCAGAGGAACTCCTATGGCCGATCTCAACATCAAAACCGTCGGAGGCAACGGCAGCTTCGCCGACGTCATCGCCGCCGCGCCGCCGGAGATTCAAAGACTCGCCCACGACGCGCGCGCGCTGCTGGCTGATGTCATGCCCGGCATCACCGAGGTGCCTTGGGCGCGGCAGAAGATCGCCGGTT
>WTGC01000152.1 GCA_011523705.1 Chloroflexota bacterium
AGAGATTTAGAGCATATCCACACAGATAAGGATGATGTGCCAAAATGAGCATGGAGATCAGACTATACGGTAAGGGCGTTGAGCTTAGAATCACATATGGCAAAGAAACTAGATACTATGTATACCATGAGGGTAAGCTAGTAGGAAATTTTGACGACAAGGCATATGCTAAGGCATTCGCTGAGGGCTTTAGGGAGGGAATCATACATGGGTGATGGCTCAGCTCCTTGTAGACATTGTGGGGAATGGGAAATTCTGTACGGTGGGTATTGCTCAGCGGAATGCGAAAAAGGTACAGCTGGTGTATTGACAAAATCCAAGCTGGAAGCACTGGAAGACGGTTACGAAGAGCTGGTTATCCTGAGGGATATACTGGAAGACTGGAAGAACGTCAAGCCTGTATTCTATTCAGCTTACAACATGGCTGTATCTATGGAAAAAGAGCTGGATGCACACCTAAAATCAATTGGAAGGGTGAGAACTAATTGATAGAATCATTGATACCGTCATACAAACAGTATGCAGTGACATACATTGAAGCTCAAATAGATAGAATAGATAAAGCTCCATTCAAGTCACCTGATAACAGTGTGTTTGAAGTTCCAGACAAGGAAACTGAGCTAAAAAATCTGAAAACTGGGATGCAGTTTTTGTATGAGCAATTAGCTAAGGAAGTAAAAACTCAAGAAAAGGAGCTGAAAGTAATTGAAACGAGCTAAAATATCCCAAATGTACGAATTTCGTACCACTTTGCCACAAAACGATATATTTATATACCCTATTCACGATACCCTATCCATGACAAAAATCGTAAATGCGATTCAATCGCAAAAAAAGATCTCTCAAGGCAATGAGACAAACAATGCCAGACTATACGGTGACTACACCCTAGAGCCACCGCAAGACGCGGGATATCTGACTGTACAGGTACTAGATACAGCGATATTCCGTAGGATATGCGCAAAGGGCAAGAACCCAATCAAGGCAGTGGATCTAGAGCGACTCACCACACACATGCGACATGAAATAGTACAGGCTATACTGTATGGTGCAGACATGTATAGCCTCAATCAACACCGCTATTACACTGAGGAGGGTGAGGTATAGTGAGTAAATACACCCTAGAGGGTAAAGACGGCAACGCCTATGCCATCATAGGCTATACAGCCGAATCCCTCAAGCGAGTAGGTCTGGCAGATATAGTAGATGCCTATATCGGAGATGCGGAATCACAAGATTACAACCATCTACTGTATGTATCTCAGCGGATGATCAGGCGCTGTAACCAAAAGCATGAGGAGGAATCCTCATGACTGACCTAAGCGAGTGTGTAGAGGTATACACCCACTGTAAGCAGTGTGGATATGACGACTCTTTCACTAGCGACCACAGGGATGTAGTCGCTGGGAGTGACTGGGAGCAGACATGCACCAACTATCCAGAGTGTACCGCAGATAGGCAGACAGTGACGAGGGTGACGCCATATGAGTAGATGTCAAATGTGTGGTCGGTCAGAGTGCCGTCACACCTGTACCTATTGCGGTGAGTGCATACCATACAGTGGTAAGTGTCACGGACAGACATGTCCCGCTGAAGCTATACAGCGAGATACAGGAGAGGGATCACGATGAATGCCCTTTCCGTATCTAATACCATATGTGGTGAGTGTGGCAGACCACAAGCAAAACGGTACAGGGTCACTGTGCGAGGTGAGTCCTACGAAGCGACACTGTGCGGATATCATTCGCGGAATCGATGGAGCATGAATGGAAAAAATGCATACTATGTAGAGGTGAGGGATGAATGAACCACGCTGAAATAATAGCAAACACCCTAAAGGTCTCTACTAGTGCAGTGAAGCAATTCCACTCGCGTGGCTATACGGTACATGGTGATCGACTGTATGCCCATATACCACAGCTACAAAATCTGGGATATGTCATACACGAAGCCGAAGTACCGAACAAACTGTATGTAGAGGTGACATATCAAGTGGTCATTCAGGGCTGTGGTGATGAGCCGATGTTTGTGGGTAACACAAAGAAAGAATGTCACCAATACATGATGTCCATATCTGAAGAGTATACCGATGACATGTGGCATCACTACAGCATAGGTGACACCGACTATGCATGCAAGTCATATACCTATCGGAAGGTGACCAACTGATGAAGGGTGAGTTCTATAGCACAATCCACGACATCGTGACTCAAGATGAAGCATGGGACATGATACTGTTCGGTGAGGACTTTCAGGCAGAATTGACCCTAAAACACGGTGATGAACACACCTATGAAGAACTGGAGTCGATGCAAAAAGAGTGGAAAACACAAGGTATCAGTCACTATGAGGGATTCTTCCTGAGGTCGGATGGCATGGTGGAGCTGGAAGAGGTATGAAGACCCTCTACTCAATCCCACTGGATACAAGACTGTTAGGCATCATACCTGATGTGGACACGACAGCATCCCTCAAGGAGCTGTTCAAAAAACATGGATGTGTGATAACAGGGTTCAGCTCTAGTCTAAAATCCAGTACCATACAATACACAACACACGATGACGCGCCACTGACCGAAGCTAGCAGAGATGCGCTAAGAGATGACG
>WTGC01000161.1 GCA_011523705.1 Chloroflexota bacterium
TGCCGCGGGACATGGACGACCGCGTCCGCGAGATCGGCTTGTGGAACTTCGTCAACGGCGAAGCGACGCGCGGCGTGCGCCCTAGGAAAGTGACGCGCGAGGATGCAACTTATTTCACCTGGGACAAGGCGGCAGAAACGGTCTACGCCTTTGATACCTTGCCGCCGCTGGAGATGGGCGATTGGCGCACGATCACATTGAAGAGCCTGCGCGCGACGGACGCCACGGAAATCGAAGTGCTGGGCCAATCCGGCGATGTGCTGGAGTATCAGCCGGAGGTCAATCCTAAAACGTGCTGGCGACAAGAGGGCGACGAATTGCGCATCACCTTCTGCCGGACGCAGCGCCTCTACAACAATCGCAAGTGGCCCAATCCGCTGGTGCTGAAAATCTCGAATGCGGCGGAAGCCTAGCTTCTCTAATTGATGGTCGGCGCATTTGCGTATGTGAAACTGCAAAGATGGTGATATGTAATATGGTCGTTACTTTGCATTAAGTAATTCTGAATCGTGAGCATGTTAGAATCATGGCTGTGTACATTAGTATCTTTGCCAATCTCCGAAGTGCGGAAGACATGATGGCGGTAATCAATGCGTTGATGCATGATGACCGATTCGCTGTTGTATCCATTTGTAGCCTCGCTGGATCTAAAGTCAAGCCCAACTGGTTTCTTTCGGGATTCGGAGTCGAATCCATTCTTGATAGGTTCGTCAAACAAGTGCATGGGAATTCGTCAGAGGTTACACTCGCGTTCGATTCCCACCGCAACACAGAGTATTTGTGTCGAATTAAGGACTTGATTGCCGAAGGCTGGAGAACGAAGAAAGTATCGCCCTTTGAAAGACTTGGCGAGGATTACACGTTTATAGATTCACATATGCAGACTCTCGATATGTCTATTATCAGAAACTGGATCGACGAAAGGAAGGTCGCAAGAATATTTATATATCCTTGTGTGAAGAGTAGTGAAGCATCGTTCAAATTCCCCTTCCGTCACAGATTCCTAGACTGGGGATATAGACCAATAATGGAAGTGACGTTAACGAAGCATCCCAGAATGGGTTACGCTTTTGATGTTTACAGTGCTTCTCAAATATGGCTCCAGAACGGAATTGATCCGACCTACGATGGTCTGCCGAGTGCGGATGAGAATCTGGCAATCTTGAGTCAGTTAGTTGAGCGAGCACTGCTTCCCGCGGGTGTACAAGGCATTGAAATTGGTCTCTCAAATAGTGCCTTCCACAAAGAAGCAAAGCGCATTAAGGAATACTTTCAGAGGTTTAATGTAGCCGTTGGGCTAAGTTGATTAGCGGAAAATCGTGCGGACAAATGGGACACAATAACTCGTCGGCGGAATGATACACAGTATGGAGAAGAGGCAGAATTGAACGCGCAAGAGTCTGATCAAAGAAACGTAGTGCGCTGGCTGCAATTGCTGGCCGCCGTTGGGTTACCACTTCTCCTGGCATATCTCGCGTTTGCTGGTCTCGTAAATCCGCAATTTGCCGAGTTACGCGAGCTCATACGTGATAATCGCGACGCCATTATCAGTAATCGCGATCTTATAAGCAGTAATCGCGATCTCATAAGCAGTAATCGCGAAGCCATCGCCGCCAACAGAAGCAGCATTGAGAGACTTGAAGACAGAATCAATCTCTTCGCTGAGGTGCTAATATTGGCAACCACGAATGAAAACGTTACAGAGGTGGAATTAAGAAACCTACTCAACTCGGGCGGAGAGTAAAAGCCACGACGGCTTCAATTGGCGACGAGCTGGCTCCACAGCAATCGTATCGCCGTTACTTCAAATGGCTGTTTCGCTTAGCCCGCATTCCAGGCGCTGACGACCAGCCCGTCAACATCGCTGACTTCGACGGCGGCCGTCTCGCCAGCATCCAGCCAGAAATAGTTATCCGAGACCGTAAAGGTATCCAGATGACCGGGCCGCGAGACATCGACTGCGGCCGCCGGCAAGTCGCCCATGTTGCTGACGGCCACCTTGTTTCCCTGCATGTCGAACTCCAGCGACGTCTTAGGCAAACTGAAGAGGCTGCCTTTGACCGGCTCGAAGTTCACGAAATAGAAACTGCGCTGGGCGAGCGCGCCTTCCTGCCAGACCTCGGACACAACAAATAGCGGAACGGTATCCGTCTCTTCGAATGTGAGTGTGAAATCGCCGAGCTTGTGCGGGTTGGTCACACTGCCCTGACCACTAAAGTCCTCGCGCTTGATGAGCTGCAGATCGCCGCTGTAGGCGCGCAGGGTGGCACGCCAGTCAGCATCGGCCAGCGCATTGGCGTCATCCAGCAAGAAGACCGGCAGCGATATCGGTATGCCGACATTGTTCGTGCTGCTGAAGAGCACCGGGGCGAGAAGTGGGGCGAAGGCGTCCTGGAAGAAATAGTGGCCAATTTTGGGCGCGCCGTACCAATCAATGCAAGCCCATGACGCGGCCGGGTAATTGTCGGTCAGCTTATAATAGAGTGCGCCGGTACTGTGCGGCCAACGGCAGCGCGCCCGCTCCAGCGTATGCCGTATGCCGACCGCCTGCGACAGTTGCGAGCCAACCGTATATTGCTCAAGCGTGCAATCTGAGGGCACAAAATAGTAAGCATTCTGTTTCAAGCGGGAGACATCTTCATAGGTGTCGAATATCGGCGTGTGATAGGCAAAGGCGCCGCCTTCCAATGGTGGCCAGACATCTTTCTCCTCGTCCGGCAGGTAACGCAGCACCGACTCGTAAATCGGGCTGCAAGCCAAGCCGAACTCGCCCCAGAATACCGAAGTCATGTTCAAGCTGTAATCGAGGTTCTGGCGCCCCCAATAGGTGCCGTAATCATGGGTGCTGCCGCCCCAGGGCTCGCCCCGGTGAAAGACGCGGGTATCGTCAAGCTCAATGCTGAGCCGCCCCATCATATCAATCGCTGGTCCGAAGGGCTCGCTGGATTCGTTGCCGCCGCCGTACATTGCCAGCGACGGGTGATTGCGGATGCGCAGCGTATTGCGCCGGACCGTCTCTTCCAGCATATTGTAGGGTTGCGTCACATGGCTGTTCCAGGCCGTGGGCCACTCCTGCATCACCAGGATGCCGTAGCGGTCGCAGAGATCGTAGAAGTCATCGGTTTCGGGCATGCCGCTGCCCCAGGGGCGGAACATCTGCACATGCTGCATCGCCGCCAGCTTGATGAAACGCTCGTAGCGCTCGCGCGAGAAATCCAAAAGCGCATCCAGTGTGCACCAATTCGTGCCTTTGATGAACATGGGCTGACCGTTGACGACGAAGGTCCAGTTGTAGCGATCCGGTCGCGGACCGCCCGGCAGCGGCGCCATCTCGATCGTGCGCAAGCCGAAGTTGAAGCGCTTGACATCTGCTTGTCCGCCGTCATCCGGCTGGAATGAGAGCGTGATTTGGTACAGTGACTGCTCGCCCATATCCACGGGCCACCAGATTCGGGCGTCCGGGATTTGAAAGCGCAGATTGCAGCTGTGCTTTGCCCCATCAGATGCGATGCGCTTTGAAAAGTAGAAGGACTGGCCGTCGAAATTCTCCGTCTCAATTGTCGCGCTAAGCATGCCACGCCAGCCGGCTGATGCCGACTCGAATTTCAGCGCCAGTTCCGCTATGCCCGCCGCCGCATCAACTGTGCGGATGAATGGATCGACGAGGGCAACAGACGGACGATCCTGAATGTGCACGGAGCGCCAAATCCCCAGCGATTGCAGGTTGGAATAATGCCAGCCGTAGACGTTGTTGAAGACGACGGTGTGCTTCCAACTGTCGTTGCTATCGGGATTGAATGCGCGCCCCTTGTCAATCTCGAAAGGCACCGGATCTAGGCGCACAATTAAGGTATTCTGCTCCTGAAGGCGACCGGTGATACCGAAATCGGGTCCGCCGAACATGCCTTCGTGGCTGCCCAGCATCGCTCCATTCAGCCAGACGGTGCAGCGATTGGCGACGCCGCCGAACTTGAGGTCCTCGCCGACTATATCGTCTGGGCGGGCAAAGTCGCGGCGCAGCCACCAAGTCTTGAAGCTCTCTTGCCGGGCGATTTCCTGGTTGCGCCCGAAGGTGGTTTCGGGGATGCGCCCGGCTTCGACCAAGGCGCTGTGCACGCTTCCGGGGACTCGCGCCGGGATTCCGTCATCCCAGTCGCCGTTCAGTCTGTCCGCCAACTTGCCGCCCTCCGCCAGCCGCCATTCGCCATCCAGCGACATACTTGGCGCGCCCGCTGGATGCGCGGCCGGCTCGGCCAATAGCGCGACCTCCTCCGCCTCGGCATCCCAGGGCGTAAATCGCGGCGCGAAAGACTCGCGGTCCAGGGCATTCATCGAAAGCTGCTCTTCACCTTCGGGCCAAACGTCTTGCGCCGGGCTGTTCAAGTCGCGCAGCAGCGCCGGCAGCCGCCGATGCCAGGGGTAGGGCAGGTCAGCCAGCGCCAGATTCGGGTCGTTTAATGTTCTTGACCCTTCCAACAATTCGGGCAGATGCGTCGCGAGCACCGCCCGTCCCTTGCCGGATGCGATGACTTCGGCGAGGGTGGATTCGCTGGTGAAGGTCATAGGTCGTTTCCTTGATTTCAGACTCTGGCCGCGCAGCCGAACCGGCAGGATCTCGCGCCAACAGAAGAGAGGGCTGGAACTTTCCAACCCTCTGCGACTGTCAAACGAAGCTGATCAGCGCTTAGCAGTCTTCCGTGAAGTAGATCAGCCTGTGGCTGGACCAGGAGCCATGATGGAAGGGCGCTTCCGGCACGTTGGCCAGGCAATTGCTCCACATGTGCACGATACCCGGCTGCTCAATGTGGGTGAAGAAAGGCACATTGTCATAGAGCCAGGCATCGCGGGCGGCGGAAGCGGCGATGAAGCCGTCGCTGCCCGGCGGGTGGCTGATCAGATCTTCATGGATGGCATACAGATCCATGATCCAATCGGGCGGTTCCTCGCCGGTCTCGTTGTCGTTATACCACTGCCCCCAAAGCGGGCCCCAATTGGCGTTCGGGATGTAATCCGGGAAGGTATGCGCGGCGAAAAGCGGCGCCGTATTCCAGTTGATCCCAGCTTGCATCTCGTTGGAGAGACGGCGCTCGCCGACCAGGGCGGGGTCAATTTCGCGGAAGTCGGCTTTAATGCCGACATCGCCCAGGTAATCGACGAAGAACGGCGCGGGGTCAGCATAGTCGCCGCCGCCGGCGCCCACCTCGAGCATGATCGAGAAGGGCTCGCCACTGGGCGACAGTCGATAACCATCGGCATCGCGCTCCGTCATGCCCATTTCATCCAGTAAAGCGTTCGCGCCATCGACATCGTAATCGCTCGGCGCGATCGTCGGCAGGCTGGCTTGGCCATAGTAGATGGCATTGATCAGATCTTCGCTGTCAATCGCCAGCATCACGGCATTGCGGAAGCGCGCGTCCCAGGTGACTTCTCGCCAGACCGGGTCATCAAAGGTGAGATTGAAGTGCAGCATGCGCGAATCTTTGTTGGGGTAAACGTGGGTCGTATAGTTGCCATTCTCCTCGTTCTCAATGAAGAGCGGCAGGTTCGCCAGGCTGGTGGTCCAGAAGTAGTGGACATCACCGGCGAACATCATCAGTTCAGCCGTTTCCATGATCCCCCACTGATTGATGACAGCGCGGCGCCCGTCAAGATAGGGCAGTTGGTTGCCATCGGCATCGACGGCGAAGTAATAGGGATTGCGCTGTGTGACCACTTCTTCTTCCGGACCTTCCACGCGCACCCAGGGTCCCAACTGCGGGAAGCCGATGGCATGCAGGCAGTTCTCGCACCAGCCGGAGACATCCTTCGCGTTGAAGACCTCCACCCAGCTTTCCAATCCGCCTTCTTCGACCATGGCGGCGATCTCATCGGCATCGCCATAATCGCTATGGAATTGGACGAGGTAGTGTTTCGGCTTGATGATGTCCAGGTAACCCGTCCCCAAGGACACCAAGCTGGAGGCGAAGCCAGGATAGGGTCCGTCGAAGATGAATTTGAAAGTAGTATCGTCGACGATCTCCAGAGTCGCCGGGGCGCCGTCGGGCACGTTGCCGCTCTTCAAGTAAGTCGGCACCGAGGGGCGGAGTTCCGCGTTGCTGATGACGTCTTCATAGGCGAAGCGCACGTCCTCCGTAGTCACCGGGGCGCCGTCAGACCACTTGTGCCCGGCGCGCAGCTTAAAGGTGTATTCGCTGGCATCGTCGCTGATAATGAACTCTTCGATGACATTGGGCGCAATGGTGTTGTCATCACGGTTTAAGGTGTTGAAGAGCGTCTCCTTCATCACCACGTTGTTCTGCCAGGTCATGAGCAACTCGCCGCCATATTGGCCAACCTCGGGCACAATGAGCGACTCCGGCAGATAAACGCCAGGCGAGACGACCAGCGGATTATCCGGCAGGCGGTCACAGACACCTGGCAAGTCGCCGGCCGCGACCATCTCCGCCAGCATCGGCGCCTCGTTGTACATGCAGTCCTGAGCCGCGCCGAATAGCGCGCCCGGACCGACGATCATCATTGAGACAATCAAGAAAAGTAACAGTTTGCGAAATGGCGCTGACATTTTGATCTCCTTCAACAGAAGCTCTGTTCGCTCCAAATACGGAAGTCTACGAAACCCGCAAATGTGCCTTTGCAAGTCATGTGTGCTATTATCCATATTCAAATGCGCTAAGTCAAATATTGCCGCGGCCTGATCATCCCGCATACAGGGCAGGACGCGAGCCATCAGCCGGGAGAACAAGATGCTTCGCATCATTGTGCGCCGGATTTTCATACTTATTCCCATGCTCGTATTGCTGTCGATGATCTCGTTCGTCATCATCCAGCTCCCCCCCGGCGATTACCTCAGCAGTTATGTGACCAGGCTGGAGAATCAGGGCTTGAAAGTGGACCAAGCCGAAATTGAGCGCCTGGAACAGCGCTACGGCTTGGGCAGGCCGCTGTACACTCAGTATTTCCGTTGGATGCGCAATTTCATCGTCAACGGTGATTTGGGCCGGTCCTTCGGTTCGTATGGCAGCAGCCACGACAACAAACCGGTTTCGGACATCATCATGGAGCGCCTGCCGGCGACGATGATCATCTCGATCGTCTCGACGATCGTCGTCTGGGCGATCGCCATTCCAATCGGCATTTATTCCGCCACCCATCAATATTCGGTGATGGATTATATTTCGATCTTCATCGGCTTTATCGGTCTGGCGATACCCAATTTTCTTTTCGCCATCATCATCATGTGGCTCGTCTTCGCCCAGACCGGGCATGCCGTCACCGGCTTGTTTTCGCTGGAATTCAAACACGCGCCCTGGTCCATCGCCAAGGTGATCGACATGCTGAAGAATGTCTGGGTGCCGGTGCTGGTGCTGGCGACCGCGGGCACAGCCGGCTTGATTCGTGTCATGCGCGCCAATCTGCTCGATGAGCTGAACAAGCAATATGTGGTCACGGCGCGGGCGAAGGGGTTGAGCGAAAGGCGGCTGCTCTGGAAGTACCCGGTGCGCATCGCCTTCAATCCCATCTTCAGCACGATCGGCTGGCTGCTGCCGGCGATGGTCGGCGGTGAAGCGCTGGTGTCGATCATTCTCAATCTCCAGACCATCGGTCCCGTGTTGCTGACGGCGGTCCTGCGCCAGGATATGTATTTGGCTGGCAGCATTATCATGATCCTGAGCGCCTTGACGCTCATCGGCACCTTGATTTCCGATATTGCGTTGGTATGGCTTGATCCGCGGATTCGCTATGACTGATCTGCATTGTGGCGGCGAGACCGGGAATCACTGATGGAATCGCGGCAAAACGTCTCGACTGCATTGCCGGATGTGTCCGCCGCCCAAGTTGCGGACGATTCGATCGAGTATTTGTCGCGCGGCAAACTGATCCGCCGGCGCTTCTGGCGGCATCGTCTTGCCCGGCTCGGTTTGCCGGTTCTGGTCGCGCTGTACCTGATGGCGATCTTCGCCGATTTCATCGCGCCCTATCCGGCTCATCTGCGCTTGAAGGGCTACAAGGACGCCCCGCCGAGCGTCATCCACTTCGGCCTGGATGGCAAGCCCTTTCAGCCTTATGTCTACGCGCGCAAACGCGAGTTCCATCCCAAGACATTTCGCGAGATCTATACCGAACAGGAAGAGCTGAAATACCCCATTCACTTCTTCGTGCGCGGCGAGCCTTACTCCGTTCTGGGCTTGTTCAAGCTGGATCTACACCTCTTCGGCGTCGATGAGGATACGAATATCACGCTCTTCGGCACCGACTCGGTCAGCCGCGATCTGTTCTCGCGCACGGTGATCGCGGCGCGCGTTTCGCTCTTCGTCGGCTTGGGCGGCGTCGCCATCAGCTTTGTGCTCGGCTGTTTGATCGGCGGCATCTCCGGCTATGCTGGCGGCATCATAGACGAAGCCATCCAGCGCACCATCGACTTGCTGATCGCCATCCCCACCCTGCCGCTCTGGATGGTGCTATCAGCCGCCATTCCACGAGAATGGCCGGTGGAGCATACCTTTTTTGCCATCACAATTGTCCTGTCAATTGTGGGCTGGACCGGTTTAGCGCGCGTCGTGCGAGGCAAGCTGCTTTCGCTGCGCGATCTGGATTTCGTGGTCGCGTCCAAATTATGCGGCGGCGGCGATCTGTACATCATCAGCCGCCACTTGCTGCCGAATTTCGCCAGCCATCTGATCGTGACCCTGACCCTGGCGATTCCCGGCATGATCCTGGGCGAGACGGCGCTGAGTTTTATTGGAATCGGCATGTTGGAGCCCGGCGTCAGCTGGGGCGTGCTGCTGCAAGATACGATGAATTTCGGCGCGCTGGTGCATCAGCCTTGGAAGCTCATCCCCGGCGTCTTCATCATCGTGACCGTTCTGATGTTTAACTTCGTCGGCGATGGCTTGCGAGACGCCGCCGATCCCTATTCGCTCTAATTCAAGACCAGAACAATAAGCAGACCCGTCAGAAAGATGTCGCGTGGGATGAACAACCATCAAAATGAATTCTCACCACCGAGGTCACCGAGTTGAAATGAGTGCACCGAGTCAATTTAGGGACAACGAGACTATGGCTTATTTTGACCCTACGTTAGCATCTGCTGCCTTCACGCGACAGAAGTTCCGTCTGCCACCAAGCGTTCATCATAGATATCCTCGGTGTTCTCTATTCTCTCGGAGTACTCGGTGGCAAGAGGATTTAGTGCGATTTCTCTGGGTTAGCACATGACTGAAACAAGGAGCCTCGACCAGGTCGACCAGCAGTCCTTCGCGCCGGGTCCATCACCCATATCTGGCACGGCGCGGACGATAGAACTGCGTCCTGTCGCTGTTGAGCATCCCGCTGGTCCGCCGCGAATCTCGCTGGATGACGGCTGGGTGATGATCGCGGGCGGAGAAGAAAGCGAACGGCTCAGCGGCGATTGGGCGGATGCCATTCCCGCCGTCGTGCCGGGCAGCATTCAGACCGCCTTGCTGCAAGCGGGAAGGATTCCCGATCCATACGTGGGCCGCAACGACGAAATCGCCCGCGCCGAGAGCTTCAAGACTTGGTGGCTGAAAAAGTGTTTCCGGCGCCCTGCTCAGGGTAGCGGCGAACGATTGATTTTCGGCGGCATCTGCGATTCCTGCGCCATCTGGCTGAACGGCAAGAAGCTGGGCGAGCACAAAGGCATGTTCGCCGAGATTGTCTGCGATGTCGCATCGCTGTTGGTCGATGGCGACAACACGCTGATCGTCCGGCTCGACCCGGCGCCGCGGCGCATCAGCGAGGGCGAACCTAATGACTTTTTCACCGGCATGAATGTTGGCTGGCTCGATAGCGCCGTCATCAACAATATCTATGGCTGGCATTATATCAACCTGCCCACGCTCGGCATTTGGCGGTCCGTGTCGCTGGAGGCGTCGCCAACCGTCGAGATCGCCGATCCCTTCGTCGCGACGCTGGACGCTCAAGCGGGACTGCTGCGCTTGCATCTTACGCTAAAGGGCGCGGCTGACGGTTGGCGCGGACGTCTGCTCGGCAGCATTGAACCCGAGAACTTTGAAGGCGAGTCCCATCACTTCGCCTGCGATGTGGAGGCGGCTGAGCGCGAGACGACCGAGCTGCTCGAATTTAAGGTACCCGATGCCCGACTCTGGTGGCCCATCGATTATGGCGAGCCCAACTTGTATCGCTTGAAGCTGTCCTTCCTGCCCGAAGGCGGTGCGCCCGATCATGCAAGCTTCACCTTCGGGATTCGCACCATAGAAATGCTGCCGACGCCGGACGGACCCGATCCGGAGCATTACAACTGGACCTTCGTGGTCAATGGGAAGCCGATTTTCGTCAAGGGGGCGAATTGGTGCACGCTGGATGCCCTGCTGCGCTTCGAGCCGGAACGCTACGATCGCTTCCTGCAATTGGCGAAAGACTCGCACATGCAGCTGCTGCGCGCCTGGGGCAGCGGCATGCCGGAGACGGATGAATTCTACGACCTGGCCGATCGACATGGCATTATGGTCATGCAAGAATGGCCCACGGCTTGGAACAGCCACCGCATTCAGCCCTACGACATCCTCGAAGAGACCGTGCGTTGCAACACGATTCGCCTGCGCAACCACCCGTCGCTGGTGATGTGGGGCGGCGGCAATGAATCGGGCGAGCCCTTCGGCGAAGCCATCGATATGATGGGGCGCTACAGCTATGAACTTGACGGCACCCGTCCCTTCCATCGCGGCGAACCCTGGGGCGGCAGCATCCACAGCTACCACGTCTTTTGGCAATACCATCCGCTCGATTACAACTTGTCGCTCTCGGCGTCCTTCATCGGCGAATTTGGGCTGGCCTCGCTGCCCAACTACGAGACGGTCGAGCGATACACCCCGGCTGAGGAATTGGAAACCTGGCCTCCCGCAAGCGATAGCGCCTTCACCCATCACATGCCGGTCTTCAATCTCAAAGCCGAGCAGACGATCATGGCGCAATATGTCGCTGACTTCCTGGCGGCTGATTCGCTGCAGAATTTCATCCTCGGCATACAGATGGCGCAGGCGACCGGCATGCGTCATACGCTCGAACTGGCGCGGACGCGCTGGCCCGACGCGACCGGCGTCTGCTATTACAAATTGACCGACAATAACCCGGCCGCCTCTTGGGCGACGGTGGACTGGCACGGCGTACCCAAGATCGCCTACCATATTTTGCGCGGCGCTTATCGCCCGTTGCATGTTTGCGTTCTGTTTAAGCGGCTATCTTGTGTCGGCGTCCCCGCGAGCTTCCCGGTGTATTTGTTGGACGACCGAGGCGATCTGGACCAACAGCACTGGATGGTAAACGTACGCGCATTCGGCAACGAATTGCAGTTCCTCGATCAACATAGCCACGCCGGTATGGGTTCGCCCGATACCGTGCATCGCCTCTTCGACTTCCGCCTGGAAACCGACCATACTTGGAATACCCCACTGTTTATCGTGGCGGAGATCGCGCTTATGCCGGGCAATCAGGTGGTGGACCGCGTCTTTTATTGGCTGAATCACGCGCAAGTACAGGGCTGCCTGTTCAACTTGCCGCGGACGCAACTTGCCATTGAAACGCGCGATGCCGATTCCGTCTTGATAAGCAATATTGGCGATCTGCCTGCTGTCGGCGTCCACTTTGATTGCTCAGAAATCTCCGACGAATTCAGTTGCGGCGACAGCTACTTCTGGCTGGAGCCTGGTGAGCGCCGCCCGATTGCAGTGAGCCAGGCCGAGGGCATTGCCGCCGCCGCCTGGAACGCCGCTGCTGTGAGGCTTTAGCGCCATGATGGAAGCGCCGCAACAGACCACTGACCTGACCACTGGCGCCGAGCCTGTCATCGACGTCCAAGACTTGAGCGTGCAATTTGCTGTCGACGAAGGCACGCTGAAGGCGGTCGATGGCGTCAGTTTCGCCATTGAAGAGCAGCAGGTGTTCGGCTTAATCGGCGAAAGCGGCTGTGGCAAGACGGTAACGGCGCAGTCCTTGATGCGCCTGGTGCCGAAGCCGGGGCGCATCGTAAAGGGCCAGATCAACTATCGCGCGGATCAGGGCAGCCTGATTGACCTGGCGACGCTGGATCCCAGTGGCACAGAGATACGGGCCATTCGCGGCAACGAAATCGCGATGATCTTTCAGGAACCGATGTCGAGCCTGTCACCCATTCACAGCATTGGCAATCAGCTGATGGAAGCGGTGCGTCTGCACGTCACCACCAACAGACGGGAAGCCTACCAAATCGCGCTGGAAATGCTGGACTTGGTCGGCATACCCAATCCGGTGCAGCGCCTGGAGGAGTATCCCCATCATTTCTCCGGCGGGATGCGCCAGCGGGTCATGATCGCGATGGCGCTGGCTTGCCGCCCCCGTCTGCTGATCGCCGATGAGCCGACGACCGCGCTGGATGTGACGGTGCAGGCGCAGATTCTGGACCTCATCGCGCGGACGCAATCGCAGTTCCAGATGGCTGTGCTCTATATCACCCATGATTTGGGCATCATCGCTGAAATCTGCGACCGGGTGGCGGTCATGTATCTGGGAAGAATTGTCGAGCAAGGCTCGGTGCGGGATATCTTCCACAATCCCCTGCACCCCTACACACGCCGGCTGTTGGCGGCGACGCCGCGGATCGGGCAGCATGCCGAGCGCCTGCAGTCGATTGACGGCACCGTGCCCATCCCCGTTGGCATGCCGCGAGCATGCGGATTCAGCTCGCGCTGCCCTGATATCATCGCCGGCAGTTGCGATGTGGCGCTGCCCGCCCTGGTGGAAATCGAAGACGATCACTACGTCCGCTGTTTCCTGCATGACGAGAGAAGAGAAGGGCTATAACGCTTGTCAGTATATTCATTTTCCATGCAGACTTGCCTGGGGCAATGCCTCATCCATAAGAAATATAAGCGTGAACATTGCGAAAGTCGCCCGATTATCGCAATTTCGCCGCGTCTAGCTCCCCCTCTCCCCTTGTGGGAGAGGGGGCCGGGGGGTGAGGGGTAGAATGAGCGAGCAGCCCCTGCTCAAAGTCGAGGGCTTGAAGAAGTACTTCCCGGTAGAAAAGGGATTTCTGCGGCGCGTGGTCGGGCAGGTGAAAGCGGTTGACGATGTCAGCCTGGAGATTCAAGCGGGCGAGACGCTGGGCTTGGTCGGCGAATCGGGCTCGGGCAAGACCACCGTCGGGCGCTGCATCTTGCGTGCGCTTGATCCAACCGCGGGCAGCATTCGGTTTCAAATCGACAATGAGACCACGGTCGACATGGCGCAGATCAGCAAGCGGGAATTGCGCGATGTTCGGCGCCACGCCAATATGATCTTTCAAGACCCCTTCTATTCGCTTGACCCGCGCTGGACTATCCTTGATATCGTTGGCGAACCGCTGAAACTGGCGAAGCTGGCGCAAGGCAAGGAGCTGGAAAAGCGCGTCGCGCATTTGATGGATGTCGTGGGCTTGGAAGCCAAGCATCTTCGTCGTTATCCCCATGCCTTCAGCGGCGGGCAGCGTCAGCGCATTGGCGTGGCGCGCGCGCTGGCGACCAACCCGCGTCTGATCATCGCCGACGAGCCGGTGTCGGCGCTCGACGTTTCGACCCAGGCGCAAATCCTGAACCTGCTCAACGACCTGCAAAGCGAATTCGGGCTGTCTTATCTTTTCATCGCTCATGACTTGAGCGTGGTGGAGCATATTTCCGACCGCGTTGCCGTGATGTATGTCGGCAAGCTGGTGGAAGTGGCGCCGAAGGAGCAGCTCTTCTTCTTCCCCAAGCATCCCTATACCGAGGCGCTGCTTTCGGCTTCGCCGACGCCGGACCCCGATATCGAAAAGAATCGGATCATCTTGCCTGGCGAAATCGCGAATCCAGCTGATCCGCCGGCCGGCTGTTATTTTCATCCGCGCTGCCGCTACGCCCAAGCCCGCTGCCAGGAAGAAGAACCGCAACTCAGGGAAATCAGCTCTGGACAATGGGTGTCTTGTCACTTCGCCGAAGAGCTGGAGTTGACAGGCGCGCCACAACCCGAATCGCAGGACTTGTAGGGGCGAGGCGGCGACTCGCCCGCAGCAGCGCAACAAGGAAAAGAATTGTAGGGGCGACCCTGTAACTCGCCCACCGAGCGAAGGGACGGGCTTCATTGTATCAGTTACAATGCATGACCTGCGGTCGAATCTGCGCCGACATGGGCGCGGCCTCCTGCCCGCAGGACGGCGGCATCCTGGATGTCCTCTACGATGCGGCCGAGATCCCGCTGCATGACGAGTTGCCCGGCATCTGGCGCTTCGCCGCCCGCTTGCCCCTGACCGACCCGGCGCATATCGTCAGCCTGGGCGAAGGCGATACGCCACTGCTGCGGTCGGCGCGGCTGGGGGCGGAAGTCGGCTTGCCCCGGCTTTACTTCAAGAATGAGGGAATGAACCCGACGGGATCATACAAAGACCGCATCGCTTCGGTCGGCATTTCGCTGATGCGGCAGTTGGGCATGCCCGCCTGGGTCGCGATCTCGTCAGGCAATGCGGGCGCCTCGCTCTCGGCATACGGAGCGCATGCCGGCGTCGATGGCTACTTGTTCACGCTGGAGCGGGCGCCGCGCGCCAAGATCGGCCAGATCATTGCCTACGGACCACAGATCATGTCGCTGCGAGGCTTGGGCTACGACCCGCAAGTCGAGGCGGCGGCTTGGAAAAACGTGCCCAAAATCTGCCAAATCAATAGCTGGCTGATGCTGATCACCGCGCGCAGCTTTAGCCCACAGTCGATGGAGGGCGCCAAGACCATCGCCTACGAAATCTGCCAGCAACTGAAGGGCGATGTGCCGGATGTGGTTTACGTGCCGGTGGGCGGCGGCGGCTTGCTTAGCTGCATTTGGAAGGGCTTCCGCGAATGGCGCGCTGCGGGCCAAATTGATCGCCTGCCGCGCATGGTCGCCATTCAGCCGGCTGGCTGCGATCCGGTGGCGCAAGCCTGGCGCGAGGACCGCGCGATTGAGCCGCTCGACGATTGCACAAGCGCAGTCTCCGGCATCATATTGACCGCGCCGCCCGACGGCGACCTGGTCTTGAATGATCTGCGCGAATCGGAAGGCTGGGCGGTCACAATCGCGGATGAAATCACCTATCAAGCTCAGGCGGAACTGGCTAATCGCGAAGGGCTATTCGTGGAACCGGCGGCGGCCATTAACTGGGCGGCGGTCAAAGCGGATTTGGCGGCCGGGCGATTAAAAGGCGACGAGAAAGTGGTCTGCGTCTTAACCGGCATCGGATTCAAAGACAGCAAAGCGGTCCAATTGATGGCTGAAAATGTGTCTGTGCCGCTGGTTGATGTCGACGAGATTTTGCGGCTCGAACCATAAGCTCTTCATTGATAATCTCATTGGAACGGCGTAATCATGCGATTCATACGACGATTCCCCTTCCCTCATTTTGGGGTCGCGTAGACACAGACCCTTCGGGGAAGGGGCTAGGGG
>WTGC01000155.1 GCA_011523705.1 Chloroflexota bacterium
GCATCTCCTGGATCGGCTTGGCGCTGAACCGCGAGCCGGAAAGCCCGATCGTCAAGGAGCATATTCCTTTCAGCCGTTATTTTCGGCGCTTGCCGGCGATTTTGCGCGACAATCACAATTTCCGCCGCTTCCTGCTGGGTTATTCCATCAGCCGCTTGAGCACGATGGGCGTCGGCTTCTTCATCGTTTTCGGCAACGAGAATTTCGAATTGACTGGCGCCGATGTCGGCTTGCTGACCGCGATCTTGATCGGCAGCCAGGCGGCGATGCAGCTGCTGCTGGGCTGGCTGGCTGACAAGCGCGGGCACAAAGCCAATCTGACCGTCTCTGGTTTCGCGCTGGCGCTCGCGGCAATAGTGGCGCTGGGCGCAGCCGACTTGCTCGGTTTGATACCCGCTTTTGTCTTGCTGGGCGTCGGGCTGGCCAGCGATCATGTATCGCGCTTGAACATCATCCTCGAATTTGCCGTGCCGGAAGATCAGCCGACGTTCATCGGGCTGACCAATACCTTGCTGGCGCCGGTGGTCTTCCTGGCGCCGATCCTGGGCGGTTGGCTGGCCGACTTTGGCTTTGAAACGCTCTTCATGCTGATGGCGGGCTGCGGGCTGGCCGGCGGCATTTTGCTCTTCACCTGGGTGAAAGAACCGCGCTACCACAGGCCCCAGCCAATCAGCCGTAAGCTGAAACACTGACATGGGCGCGCGCTCGGATGCCGATGTGAGCGAATCTTCGGATCGCCTGGCTGAGGAGAACCTCAACTGGAATTTCAGCGTCAACGTGTTTGACAATATGTTCTATGCGCTGGCGATCAGCCTGGTCTCGCAAGAGACGATCATGCCGCTGCTCGTCAGCGAGTTAACCGATTCGACCATCGCCGTCGGCTTGATTCCCGCGATCTTCAGCCTGTCATTCCTGCTGCCTCAGCTCTTCGTCGCCAACCACGCCGAGCGCCTGCCGCGCAAGCTGCCCTTCGTCTTATTGGGGAGCGGCTTGCTGCAGCGCTTGCCCTACCCCTTGATCGGGATCGCGCTACTGCTATTCGCCCTCGAGGCGCCGGGCTTGGCGCTGCTGCTCTTCTTCATCGGCATCGCTACGGCAGCGTTTGGCGGCGGCATCGTCACGCCAGCCTGGTTCAGCATGATCGGCAAGGTGGTGCCAACGCGACGGCGCGGCATCTTCTTCGGGCTGGCGGATGGCGGCGGCTTGCTGATGGGCGTCATCGGCGCCTACTTCGTCGGGCGCGTGCTCGATATCATCGACTATCCGGGCAGCTTCGCCCTGCTCTTCCTGGTCGCGGGCTTGATCCAAGCGATCTCCTGGTTCTCGCTCTCGCTGACCCGTGAACCACCGAGCGATGTAGTCAAGAAGCCGGTTCCGCTGCGCCATTACTTTCGGCGGCTGCCGAATGTGCTGCGCGGCCACGCCAATTATCGGCGCTTTCTCATAGGTTACGCGCTGCTGCGATTGAGCATGATGGCGGTGAGCTTCTTCATCGTCTTCGGCAATATCAATTACGATTTGAGCGGCGCTGATATCGGCCTGCTGAATGCGATTTTCATTGGCTCGCAGGCGGTCCTGCGGCTGCTATTCGGCTGGCTGGGCGATCGCTGGGGGCACAAGCGCAACCTGGTGATCTCGGCGCTTTGCATGGCGCTGGCGGCGGCTTTCGCGCTGAATTCTGCTGATGTCGCCGGGCTGATTCCGGCATTCATCTGCCTCGCCTGCGCCATTTCCAGCGATATGGTTTCCCATTTCAACATCGTGCTGGAATTCGCCGAGCCGGCCGAACAGCCAACTTATATCGGTTTGACCAATACGCTGATGGCGCCCTTCACCTTCATCGGCCCGATCGTCGCCGGCTGGATCGCGCAAGCCTTCGATATCAATCTGCTATTCGCTGTCTCGCTGGCCTTCGGCCTCAGCGGCGCCGGGCTGCTGTGGCGATGGGTGCGCGAGCCGCGGCAAAACGTCCGCCGGAAGGCAAAACTGTAGACACCCGCGCGACAATGCCGCCGCCCACGCAAAATACCTTGCGTCTGACTGCGCGTAGCTCCCCCTCTCCCCTTGTGGGAGAGGGGGCCGGGGGTGAGGGGTGAACCTCCCGGAATGCAAACTGTACGGGCGGGCCGGTGGCGCCCCGAAAGCATTTCATTGTACGGGCGAGCCGGTGGCTCGCCCAATAAAGGAGAACACATGACCAATACCTACCAACCCAACTGGGATTCGCTGACACGGCACGAAGCGCCCGGCTGGTTCAAAGACGGCAAGTTCGGCTTGTACGCCCACTGGGGCATTTACAGCGTGCCGGGATTCGGCAATGAGTGGTACGGCAAGTGGATGCACGATCCCGCGCATGAGATTCACCGGCGCCATGTCGAGACCTTTGGCTCGCCGGCTGATAATGGATACACAAAATTCATAGATGGCTTCACGGCCGAACATTACGATGCCGATGAATGGGCCGAGCTATTCGCGGCCAGCGGGGCGTCGTATGCTGGTTTTTCGCTGGCGCATCACGACGGCTTCGGCTTGTGGGATAGCGATGTCTACCGCTGGAATGTCGGCAAAATGGGACCGAAGCGCGATCTCTATGGCGAGCTGGCGGCGGCGCTGCGGGCGCGCGGATTGCGTTTGGTGGCGCCCTTTCACATCATCCGCGGCTTCAACTGGTTCCTGCCCGGCTGGAATCAGTGGGACCAGACCTTTGACGCGGCCGCCGTCGAGCGCGGACTGGCCGAAGGCTGGGAGCTCTTCGACCCCGAGTTCGCTGATTTCTACTGGGTCCAGCAGACGAGCAAGTTCGAAGATTTCTTCACGCAGTGGCAGCTGAAAGTGCGCGAAGTGATCGACAAATACCGTCCCGATATGATGTGGTTTGATGGCGGCAAATTCCGCGATGACGGCTACGAAGAGACGGCGCTGGAGATCCTCGCCCATTATCTGAATCAAGCGCTCGCCTGGGGGAATGAGGTGCTGGTGCTGAACAAGCTGCCGGTCAGCATGCAATATAACTTCCATCCCGACTTCGGCGTGATCAACTTTGAAAAAGGGCGCGACCGCCCGCTGCAATTCGAACGCCCCTGGAACGACGACATGCGCATCGGCGATCAATCTTGGGGCTGGGTCGAGAATCAGCAATACGCCAGCGGGCATACCTTGCTCAGCAAGCTGATCGATTGCTCGGCCCGTGGCGGGACGATGATGCTGTCGCTCTCGCCAACGCCAGATGGCAGGATCCCGGCGGGCCAACGCGAGTCTCTGCTGGAAATGGGCGCCTGGCTGAGCGCGAACGGCGAAGCGATCTACAACACCGTGCCCTGGACGACCCATTCCGAGGGCGACTTGAAGAAGCTCTGGCATCATGAGCGCGGGCATAAGTTCTGGATCTATGACAACTGCAATGCCGATGACCGGCGCTATACGCAGTCGAAAGATGGGGTGACAGTCTACGCGATGACCTTGGGCATTCCAGAAGCTTCCGTGACCTTCGAGGCGCTCAACGACGAGGTCGGCATTGAGCGGGTGTCGCTGGTCGAGTCGGATCAGCCGCTTCGCTGGGAGCAAACGCGGGCCGGCTTGACAATCGATACGGGCGGCGTCAACTTCAAGAGCGATTTGGCGGCGGCCTGGAAGGTGGCGCTGAAGTGAGTTTGCCGAGTTCGCGGCTTCCGTCGGCTGCTTCTGTGGGGGCGGCGCTGAACGCGCTCGGGCTGGATTACAGCGAGTTCAGCATTCATACGCTGCCATCTACATTTTCCAACTTCACGCACCGCGTCGATATTGATGGGCACGACGGTTCAAGCGAGCGGATTGTCGTACGCCGCTACAATCCGGACAACTACGAAGACGGGCATGACAAGCCGCGCTGCGAATTCCTCGCGCTGTCGCTGCTGCATAAGCGGGGCATCCCGGTTCCCAAGCCGCTCCTGCTGGATGAGACCGGCGAGCTGCTGGGCTTGCCCGGCATTGTCACCGCCTTCGTCGAGGGCGCGCCGATCGAACTGCCGACGGAAGCGCACCGCTGGGCAAGGCTGGCGGCGCCGACCGCGCGCATGCTGGCGCGGATTCATCAGACGCCTTTCAGCGAAGCCGACAAGCGCTTTCTGATGGATGACAACATTGAAGTCGCTTGGTTTATCAAGGACGGCCTCATCCCCGATTACATGCGCGCCGACCGCGATGGCGAGCTGGTCTGGATTTTAGTGAAGGAGCATTGGGGACGCTGGGCGCCATTCGAGCCGCGCTTCGCCCATACCGATTATTGGGCGGGCAATATTCTGTGGCAAGGCGATGAGATTAGCGCGGTCGTCGATTGGGAAGAAGCCGGCTATGGCCATCCGGCCGCAGACGTGGCTTACGCGCGCATGGGCTATTTCATCGAGGGCATTCCGGAAGCAGCTGAGACTTTCCTGCGCGCCTACGAGGCGGAAGCGGGCTGGAAGCTCACTGACTTGGCGCTATTCGAACTGGCGGCCAGCGCACGCCCGATGATTGACCCGGAGGACTGGTTCGCGCATCCCTACATGGAAGCGGGCTTCCGAAGATTCATTGCGCAGGCGAGAGAAAAGCTGGCTTCATCAGGCGGTTGAATAGGCATTTGATTTGCGGGCGACCTAGTAGGTCGCCCCTACATATCCGTAGTCAGTCGGCATCGAGGTGATAGCGCTCGTCGCCGACTTCGGCTTGCAGGCGATGCAGCTCCGCTTTGAGCTCGACGGCCAGGTCGGCATAAGCGGGTTCGTCGACCACGTTGTTCAGTTCGTAGGGATCGGTTTCGAGATCAAACAGCTCCCATTCGGGCTGGTAGGTCTCGTCAATGCTGCCTTCTGTGCCCATGGCGTCGGCGTAATAGTAGATCAGCTTATAGCGTTGGGTGCGGATGCCGTAGTGGGCGTAGACGTTGTGATGCGTCTTGTGCATCCAATATCGGTAATACATGCTCTCGCGCCAGTCGGCCGGCGTCTCGCCATCGAGCTGCCGGGCGAAGCTGCGCCCCTGCATCGCCTCTTGCGCGGGCAAGCCAGCCAGCTCGAGATAGGTCGGCCCAAAATCGACATTGAGAATCATGTCTTCGTTGACGCTCCCCGCGTCTATAGCGCGCGGATAGCGCATGATGTAGGGCATGCGCAGCGATTCTTCGTACATGAAGCGCTTGTCGTACCAGCCGTGATCGCCCAGGAAAAAGCCTTGATCCGAGGTGTAGACGACGACCGTATTCTCGGCCAGCCCTTCGTCATCGAGATAATCGAGCAGGCGCCCAACATTGTCGTCGATGCTGGCGACCACACGTAGGTAATCCTTGATATAGCGCTGGTAAGCCCACTTGCGCAGTTCCATCTCTGGCAGGTCGTGCGGGATTTCGGCTTTTAGATCGAGCGGCATATGGTGGACGCCCATGCGCATCTCAGCGGCTTCGGCGGCCGAGGCGCGGTTGGCGTAATCGTCGTAGAGCGTCTCCGGCTCCGGCACATCTTCGTTGAGGTACATGTGGGCGTGTTTCTCGTCCGGCTCCCAGCAGCGGTGCGGCGCCTTGTGGTGGCACATGACGAAGAAGGGCTTCTCGGCATCGCGTCCTCGCAAGAAATCCAAGGTCATATCGGTGATGAGATCGGTGACGTAGCCATGCACCGGTCGCCGCGAAGAGGCTTCGCCATCTTTGTATATGAAGGTCGGGTTGTGATACAGCCCCTGCCCCGGCAGCACCGCCCAATCATCAAAGCCGGTCGGCTCATGCGCCGGACCCTGCCCCAAGTGCCATTTTCCGAACATGCCCGTCTGGTAGCCGCTGGCTTGCAGGTCTTTGACGAAAGTGGGCAGCCGGTTGTCCATGGGCGTGCTCAGCGTGGTGACGCCATTGATGTGATTGTAGGTTCCAGTGAGGATGGCGGCGCGGCTGGGCGTGCAGATGCTATTGGTACAGAAGACATTATCGAAGCGCATGCCCTCATCCGCAATGCGATCGAGATTGGGCGTCTGGTTGATGCGGCTGCCGTAACAGCTCATGGCGTGCGAGGCGTGGTCGTCGGACATGATGAAGAGGATGTTTGGGCGTTCAGCTGGCATGGGATTTCCTTTTTTGAACTACAGAGGGCGCAGAGGACGCAGAGAGAAATGCACATGCGCCGCCGACTATTTGATATACGGATGATCTTCCGCGAGCAAGCCTTGTTCCTTCAGCACATCCCAGAATGCAGCCGGCACTTCGACAGACATGGCATCGACATTGGTCTTGACGCGCTCCGCTCGGCTGGTGCTGAGGGCGAGCGCGACGATGCCCGGATGCGATTTGCCGAATTGGATGCACACTTCGGACGGGACCTGCCCATGCCGCTCGCAAAGCGCGAAGAACTTTTCGCGCCAGGCGAATTTCTCCTGATGTTCCGGATTCGCCGGGTTCAGTTTGACATAATTGAAGAACTCGCCGCCGGTGAGGAAGCCAGCGTTGAAGACGGCCGAATTGATGATGGCGACGCCCTTGGACTGCAGCGAATCCATGAAGTCGAGCAGATCAAACGGATGCGAATAGAGCGTATAGCTGTTGGCGAACATGACCCAATCGAGCTGGACCTGCGCGTCAATCTCGGCGATCGACTTCCAGTTCTTGGCGCCGACGCCGATGCCCTGCGCCGCCCCCGCCGCTTTCAACTCGCCGAGCGCGGTGTACGCCCCGAGAATGTCGTCGAAACGGCGTTCGCGGTCGGCTGCCGATTCGGCCGCGTCGAGGTATTCATCGGGGTCGTGCACCGAGACTAGCTGGGTGCTGTAATCGCCGCCGAGCAGTTCCAGCCCCTGTTCAAAGCATTGGCGGATGCCCGCGTAGCTGATGTCTTGCACGGCGTCATGCTGCAAGCCGAACCAGGCGCCGGGCTCGAAGGTGGGTTCCGGCGTCGTCAATGGCGCGCGCAGCCAAGCCAGCTTATTGCTGATGACGACCTCGTCATCCGCCACGCCCAGCTCGCGCAGGCAATCGCCCATGACTTCCAGCGCCAAGCCGGCGCCGTATTTGCCCGCTGAATCAATGACGACCGGTTTGGGCAAGTGCTCGATGATGGCGCGCATCGTCTCCAGCTTGGATGCGTATGAAAACTCGCGGAAGAGATTGCCCAGCGCGGTCGAGCCGAAGACCAGGGGCGGGGTCATTAGCCCGGTGTTGCCGAAGGGGACGGATTGCATGTTAGCTTTCTCCGTAGTTCAACTCAATCATTTGATGCCCATTGACGACCGGCACGGTAAATTCGATCCGACCGTCGACCTGCGCGAAGTCGAGCGGGTCGCCTGCCGGCGCCAGCTTCACCGACGCGATCGCATGGTCCGCGCGAATCGAAAGCGGGATGTCATACAGGGGAATGACGTCTTCAATGATGTCGATTTGCTGGCTGCGGCGGATGGGAATGTAGTGCAGCAGGTGCAGCACTTGCCGCTGCTGCGCCGCCTGCTCGTTGATCATGATTTCCAGCGTGCTCGGACCGCCGTGTTTGACGAGAGGCTCGGGCAGTAGCAGATCCAGCGCGTTCAGGAAGAGCGTACGGCACCATTGCGGCGCGTTGTGATAATACTGCGTGAAGAGCGGGCTGGAGAAATAGATCACCTGCCCGCGGCGGACGATGGCGGCGCCGGCGCACTCGCCGGACGAGGGCGACTGTCGATGCGAGCAGAAATGCTCCCAAGTCCGGTCGAAGGCAGCGGGCGTGATATCAGCAAGGACTTCGGCATCGTTCGCGGCCGCGACATCCAGGCCGCGAATGTACATGGCGTGCTCTGTGGGCGGCAGTCCGCGGCCGATGTCGCCGGTCGGGATGATGTATTCGGCATAGTCGCCGCGCATGAACTCACGTCCGCGCGCGAGCTTCCCGTTGCGCAAGCGCGGACCGTCGCTCGCCATCGTCACCGGCAGGGCATTGAGCGCAAAGCCGGTTTTCTCCGCGTCCAAGCCCGACTCGAAGGAGGCGATCAGCGCGCCGCCACCAGCGAGGTAGGCATTGATCTTGGCATTTAGCGCGGCGTCGGCCGGGATGTCATCGGGCATGACGACCACTTTGTAATTGCTGAAGTCGGCGTTTGAATCGATGATGTCGAATTGCTGCGCCGCTTCGCTCAGCATGCTATGCGCGCCGCAGATCGAGCGCTGCATGCCCCGGTCATCGACGGGCGCGAACTCCTCGGGCGTCATCACGGCGATATCGCTGACCGCTTCTGCGCCGATACACCAGGCTTCTTTGGCTTCAATCTGGCGATAGACCTTGCCGACTAGCTCGTAGACATGCTCTTCGATCTGGCCGTCGGGCGGCAGTTGATCGCCGACGAAGGGTCCCGCGCCCATCGCCATCATGCGAAAGCACTCGTATTCCAGGGCTTCCTGATTCTTGAACGAGTGAAAATCGCCCCAGGCGGTGTGGAATTTGCCGGTATGGCCCAGCGAGGGGATGCCCAAGGTGCGGGCGTAGCGGATCGTCAGCGGAAAATGGATATAACCCCAATGCCCGCTGGGCAGCGATTCCAGCTCCCAGTGCGTGAAGGCGTCCATGTTGCGGCGATTGTGCGGTCCCACATGCCCGCGGTTGTAGAAGATTGTGCAGTCGTCGCTGAATTGACGCACGTACGCGGTCATCTCCGACCGGAACGTGTCGAGCACGACGCCGCCAAAACGCAGGCGCTCGGCCGGATCGGAGGGATCGAGTCCCGCTTCCAGCATGGCCTGCGTCGTCCAGATCGAGCTGTCGTCGGCGGCATGCACGATATCAAAGAAGAGCCCGTCAACCGCCGGCAGGCAGGCGAAGATATCGGCGACATGCGCCTTCAAGAAGTCCATATAGGGCGAGTTCAGCGCGATGCGGCGATAGAAGCCGGCTTCGTACATGCCGTTGCCCTGGTAGGTTCCGTCCTCGTTGAGGCAGAGCCACTCGGGATTTTGCCGCGCCGTCAGGTGATCCCATTGCACCGTCGTATAGACGGGGGCGCGAATGCCGCGCGCGTGGCAGGCTTCGATCTGCTCAACCAGCAGATTGCGCCGTTCGAGCTGCGGGTGGATGCGTTCTGGATGGGCGGCACTGTCATAATAGATCCAGCCATGATGCCCGCGAGCGAAGCAGGTGATCGAATTCACGCGCGCCGTTTGCAGCGTGTCGCCAAACTCGTCCGGATCGAATTTCGAGCCGATGCCGGCGATCGCCTCCGAGGTATGGAAGTCGAGGTGGATCTGTCGCATGCGCATGGGGAATGCCGCCATGAATCTGCCTCCCGCCTGAACTGCTTGACAGGCATCTATCGCTAATCTTGACTCTCGAAAATCTGTTAACCCTGCGCAAGTATATTGCATGCGCTAATCTGTGGCAACGAATAGAATCGCGGAATGAATCGGACGAGCATTGGGAGCGACACAATATGACAATTGCAAGCGGCAAATACGAGCCCACCTGGGAATCACTAAGCCAATACGAGATTCCCCAGTGGTACATGGACGCCAAGTTCGGCATCTTCATCCATTGGGGACCTTACTGCGTGCCCGCCTTCGGCAACGAATGGTATCCGCGGCGGATGTACCTGCGGGACGACCCCGCCTTTGAGCACCATCGCAAGACCTGGGGCTATCACACCGAATTCGGCTACAAGGACTTCATCCCCATGTTGACGGCGGAGAGATTTGACGCCGGCGAATGGGCGCAACTATTCAAAGACGCTGGCGCGCGCTTCGTCATGCCGGTGGCCGAGCACCACGACGGCTTCGCCATGTACGACAGCGAATTAACCGAATGGTGCGCCTCCAAGATGGGACCGAAGCGCGATATCTGCGGCGAACTGGCGGATGCCGTGCGCGAGCTCGATATGGTATTCGCCCTGTCATCCCATCGCGCCGAGCACTGGTGGTATTTCGATGGCGGGCGCAGCTTCCCATCCGATGTGCAAGATCCGGCGAACGACGGTCTCTATGGTCCGGCGGTTGGCGCCTCGAGGGACAAA
This sequence comes from Chloroflexota bacterium, assembly GCA_011523705.1. Lineage (GTDB taxonomy): Bacteria > Chloroflexota > Anaerolineae > Aggregatilineales > Phototrophicaceae > UBA6055. Next base: position 9,958 of record WTGC01000155.1, read on the forward strand.
TTCAATCGCGAAGAGTGGAGAAAGAAGGACTGGACGCCACGCCCGGACGCCAAGTTCCTGGAAGATTGGCTGGCGCGCTGCTGCGAATTGGTGGATAAGTATCAGCCGCAGGTCGTCTGGTTCGACTGGTGGATTGAACAGGTCGTCTTTGAGCCCTATCTGCAGCGCTTCGCCGCCCACTATTACAACCGCGGCGAGGAGTGGGGGAAGGGCGTCGCCATCAACCACAAGTACGACTCTTACCCGGAAGGCGTGGCCGTCTTTGATATCGAGCGCGGCCAGCTGAGCGACATCCGCAAGTTCTTCTGGCAGAACGACACCTCGGTCTCCAAGAACAGCTGGGGTTACATTGACCATCACGACTACAAGACGGCCGGCGATATCATCGCGGACCTGGTCGATATCGTCAGCAAGAATGGCGCGCTGCTGCTAAATATCGGTCCGCGCGCCGATGGCACGATCCCCGAGATTGAACAGGAGATGCTGCGCGAGATCGGGCGCTGGATCGCGGTCAATGGCGAAGGCATCTACGACACCCGACCCTGGAATGTCTATGGCGAAGGACCGACCGAGGTGCCGGAGGGCGCATTCACCGATACGCATCGCAATCCCTTCACGCCGGCCGATATTCGCTTCACGCAGAAGGGAAACACAATCTACGCCTTCCTGCTGGCATATCCAGAGGGACAGGCACTGATCAAGGCGCTGAATTCCGCCGACATTGCGGGGGTGAAGATGCTGGGCTCGGATGAGACGATCAGCTGGAGCCAAGGGGACGATGGCTTGCGTCTGTCCGCGCCGGCGACGCCGCCCTGCGATTATGTCTGCTGTTATGCGATTGAGCTGAGCTAACCCTCCTTGACCCATGAAGAGCGGAGGACCGAACATCTGCCAAGAGACTGAACGCCAGCGCGGAGGGTCAGCCACCGGCTTACCCGTACAACCAGCGTCTTTGATTCGTCTGTACGGGCGAGCCGGTGGCTCGCCCCCCATAACTTAAGGTTCGAAACAAGGAATGAAAATGACAGAAATCGAATACTTCAAACCGGAACGGGGCCAGCGGCCCGGCGCCAACGAAGATCCGCGGCTGGATTGGTGGCGCGCAGCCAAGTTCGGCATGTTCATCCATTGGGGCGTCTACAGCATCCCGGCCGGCGTCTGGAAAGGCGAGCATATCCCCGGCATCGGCGAGTGGATCATGCTGCGCGCCGAGATTCCCATCGCCGAATATGAGCAGCTGGCGCCGCAATTCAACCCGGTCAAATACGACGCCGATCAAATCGTCAAGCTGGCGAAGGCGGCCGGACAGAAATACATCGTGCTGACCTCCAAGCACCACGATGGCTTCTGCCTGTACGGCAGCGCGGAAACCGACTACAACATCGTTGATGGCACGCCTTTTGGCCGCGATGTCCTGGGCGAGTTGGCTGATGCCTGCGCGCGCGAAGGCATCAAGCTCGGGCTCTATTATTCGCAAACCCAAGACTGGCATCACCCCAACGGCTTCGGCAATACCTGGGATTTCAACGAAGATGAGCAAGACTTCGCCGATTACATCGAAAACTACGTCAAGCCGCAGGTGCGCGAGATCCTGACGAATTATGGACCGATCTGCATCATCTGGTTTGATACGCCGCGCATCATCGAGCGCCATCAGAGCCAGGAGCTGCTCGACCTGGTGCACTCGATCCAGCCGGATTGCCTGGTCTGCGGACGGCTAGGCAACAAGTTGGGCGATTACGCCACCGCGCAGGACAACGCCATCCCGCCGGAACTGCAAGCCGAGATCGATTGGGAGACGCCGGCAACCATCAACGATACCTGGGGCTTCAAGACGCACGATCACAATTGGAAGTCGACGACGCAGCTGATCCAAAACCTGGTCGATATCGTCAGCAAGGGCGGCAACTACCTGCTGAATATCGGTCCCGATGCCGAGGGCGCGATACCAGAGCCGAGCATTGAACGCTTGCAGGCGATGGGCGTCTGGTTGGATGTCAACGGCGAGTCGATCTATGGCACGCAACCGGGTCCCATTCAAGGCGCGGCGGCTTATCGCACGACGCAAACGAGCGAAACCGTCTACCTGCATGTTTTCGATTGGCCCGCCGACGGCCGAATCGCGCTGTCCGGCCTGGACGCCTCATCGGCGACTTGGCTGGATGCGAGTCGCGAGGCCGCCTTGAGCATCAGCGAACAGGGCGGTCAGTTGGTCATACAGGGTCCCGTGGAAGCGCCCAACGAGCACGTGACGGTGATTCGGCTGGGAAGGTAGTTTGAACGCTATTCCTACCCAAAACAGCACTGCAATTGTAAGGCTTGTCCGTTACTAAAGTGAATCTGCACCCGATTGGGTCTACCCCCCTCGGTCCCCCCATATCAATGGGGGGAAGGTTTCGCCGAGATCTGCATTCATTGGCGAATCTTCTGGCAGAATCCCCGAATCCGTTGAATTTAGCTCCCCTCCCCGATGATTCGGGGAGGGGCCGGGGGAGGGGTAGACGCATTGGGCGGCAAGCAAAGCGTAGTACCGGACAAGCCTTGAAGGGGCGACCCAGTGGAGCGCCCTTCTTTCGTGGCGATGCGTGTTCATGCGGGCGACCTGATAGGTCGCCACTACATATCACGATGAACGTGATAAATTCAACCCCGCCCGTACCTTCTCCGGCGTGAAAGGGATATCCCGTAGACGCAGGCAAGTTGCGTCATAGATGGCATTGGCGATGGCGGCCGGCGTCGGATTCTGCGCCGCTTCGCCCGCTCCCAGCATCGGCAATTCGGGCCGATCGAGGATCAGCGTCTCTACCTTGGGCGCAGATTCGAATCCCAGGATCGGATAAGTCTCCCAATCAACGCTGGTGATGCCGCGCGCGTCAAACTTGACTTGCTCGAAGAGCGTCCAACTGGCCGCCTGCACGAAGCCGCCTTCGAGTTGATTGCTCAGCCCATCGGGATTAACCACCTGCCCGGCATCGGCGGCGATGACAACGCGCTCAAAAGCGATGTCGCCGCTCCCTCGATCAACCGCCAAGTTGACGATCACAGCGCAATAGCACTGGAGATTCTTGTACCTCGCCAGCGCCAAGCCCCAGCCTTCGCCGTCGCCGCTCGCCTCGCGGCATGAGAGCCAATCCACCGCCTCCGCGGCCGCCTGCAAGACGGCGCGCGCGCGCGGGTCCTCCAGATGGCGCCAGCGAAATTCAAGTGGGTCCAGCTCGGCGGCCTGCGCCAATTCATCCATGAAGGACTCGATGGCGAAGACATTGGCGTAGGCGCCCAGGCTGCGCAGCGCCGAAACTCGCAGCGGGCTATCAGCGGCCGCATGGCGTACGACGCGTTTCCGCGGCAGACGGTAAATGGGATCGGCATTGCGATGGGCGCCGGATTGGAAGCCGCCCATCGGCCGCGGCGCTTGGGGCGCGAAGGGTTGCGCCAGATGCCAGGACGTCATTAGACCGGAAGTCTCCAAGCCGACCGCCGGACGGGTCGAGTGCGCGTAGCTCCAGACATCGTGGTTCCAGTCGATGATATCGCCGTTGTCTGACAGGCTCGCCCCCATCCGCATGACCATCGCCGAGCCATAAGGCTCCCAGGCATGCTCGTCCCAGCGCGTCCACTTCAGCGAGATTGGCCGGCCGGGCAAGGCGCGCGCCACCAGCGCCGCATCCAGCGCAGCATCATCGGCGCCGTTGTGACCATAGCAGCCAGCCCCTTCCACATGAATGACGCGGATTTGCGCTTCGTCCAGAGCCAGCGCCTGCGCCAACGCCCCCCGCAGCGTGAAGACGGCCTGCGAATGCGACCACACCGTCAACTGATCGCTCTGCCAAAGCGCGACGGCGGCGGACGGACCGAGCGAAGCGTGCATTTGAAAGGGACGGCGGTAGGTCGCGCCGAGAGTTTGCTTTGCCTCCGCCGGCTTTTTCATCGGCGGGATCGGGTCATCAACGGCTGCGCCATCGACGATCAGGTTCGATTGGGCCGGCTTCTCAAGCAAGTCGCGGTAGATATCTTCTGCGGCGGGCAAGTCCTCTTCGTAAACCCACTTCGCCGCAGCGCGCGCTCGATCCAGCGCCGCCAGCGCCCCCTCCTCGCGCTCGGCAACGATAGCGATGAACTGACCATCTTGTACTACCTCAACGACGCCAGGCAATGCCCTGACTGAATCGCGATTGAATTCCGCCAGCCGAGCATGATACCCCGGCGGGCGCAAGACGCGCGCATGCAGCATGGCTGGCCAATCCATATCGTGCACGTAGCTTGGCTCGCCAGTGATCTTGCCCATGAGGTCAAGCCGCCGCGCCGAAGACCCGACGACCGCGCAATCGGCCGGTTTCTTCAAGGGCGCGCCGCCGGTGATGGGACGGTTGAAGCGCCGGCCAGCTATCAGATCCCAATATGTCGTGCTGCGCCCCGTCTTTGGGTCAGTGATGAGGCCATCGTCCACCGGCAAGGCATCGGCTGGCGTCAGCGAATCCAACTGCTCGTAGGCGAGCGCCAGCAGGTGGTGGCGCGCTTCGGCCGCCGCGCTGCGGATGGCGACACCGCTCGTTTCCAGCGACCGGCTGCCGGTCGTCCCGCCTTCATCCGGGCTGCGATCGGTGTCGGCATTCGCGACCCGAACCCGCTCCAGGGCGACTTCCAGTTCGTCGGCGGCGATCTGCGCCAGCGCCGTCGATATGCCCTGCCCCAGCTCCACTTTGCCGCTGAATATCGTGACGCTGCGATCGTCGTTGAAGCGAAGCCAGTCATCAACCTGATCGTGCCCATCAAGCGAGGGCGAGCGCTTATGTGGCGCCGCCGCGTGGTCCAACGGCGCTGGACGGATGACCTCATGGATCGGCGCTCGCTCGGGCCGCCCGATGCGGAGCTTGATCGCCCGCCGAACGCGGTCGTAAACGCCACAGCGGCAGAGGTTGTTCGATAGCGCCTGGCGGATGTCGTCGTCTGATGGATAGCGGACGCGGTTGAGCAAGCCTTGCGCGGCGATGATCATGCCCGCGGTGCAGAAGCCGCATTGCCCGGCCTGCTCCTCCAGAAAGGTAAGCTGCAGAGGATGCAAATCGCCCGACCCGGCCAATCCTTCCAGCGTGGTGATTTCCAGCCCCGCCAGATGGCTCACGGGCAACTGGCACGAGGGCACGTCGACGCCATCGACCAGCACCTTGCAAGCGCCGCAAAGCTCGGTCCCGCAGCCGTATTTGGCGCTCTTCAGGGTCAGGTCGTTGCGCAGCGCATAGAGCAGCGGCGTCTCCGGGTCGATGTTGAGAATACGCGTTTCGCCGTTGACCTGGAGCGTGATCGTTTCTCTTGCAGCCATGTTCGCCATCCTCGTCATTCGCTCGGCTGACAACGGAAAAGAGCCCGACCAGCGGGCTCCTCGAGGCGGAGAAGGTGGGATTCGAACCCACGTACGGTTTCCCGTATCCGCTTTCCAAGC
>WTGC01000099.1 GCA_011523705.1 Chloroflexota bacterium
GGGGTGGGGGTAGAAGAGGACAACGATGTTTGAAAATGTCATTGACGGGATTTTCAGCGCGCTTTTTGTCGCCGCCATTCTGCGCGTGACCACGCCGATCCTGCTACCTTCGCTGGGCGCGCTGATTTCGGAAAAAGCCGGCGTGCTCAACATCGGCTTGGAGGGCATGATGCTCTCCTCGGCGTTTACCGGCGTGGTCGTCAGCGCCTATGCCCAAGACTGGTTCGGCTTCGAGACCGGCGTGAGCATCGGTCCCTGGCTGGGGCTGGTTCTCGGTGTCAGCGTTTCGGTCTTGCTCTCATTTGTACTGGCGCTCTTTCATCTGGATTTAAAGGGCGACCTTTTCCTGTCCGGCATCGCGCTCAATATCCTCGGCTCATCGGCGACGGTCGCGATCATGTATGAATTGACCGGTGACCGCGGCAACACCAGCACCCTGGCCAGCTTGCAGATGCCTTTTATTCAGCTGCCGGGCTGCGTCAAAACGGAGACCACCACCAATATCTTCGAGTTTCTTTGCGGCGCCTTCAGCAATCAGAACTTGATGACCTGGATCGCATTCATCGCCGTCTTCATCGTCGCCTTCGTCTTGTACCGAACGCCCTTTGGCATGCATTTGCGCGCCGTGGGCGAGAACCCGGAAGCGGCCGCTTCGGTCGGCATCAACGTCAAGCGCATCCGTTATTACGCGCTGATGATCAGCGGCTTCTTCGCCGGCTTGGGCGGCATCCATATCGGCATGGGCTACTTGCAGCTCTTCCAGCGCGACATGACCAACGGGCGCGGCTTCATCGCTTTGGTCACGCCATCGCTCGGCGGGGGCACACCGGTCGGCACCATGATTGCCTCGTCGATATTCGGTTTCTTCGACGCGCTTGGTCTGCGCATCGGCTCGCTGGAGATACCGGCGCAGCTGCCGCAATCGATTCCTTATTTCGCCACCGTGCTTGCGCTGGTGATCTATGCGCTGCAGCGGCGGATATCCCAGCGCGTCACCGAAATGCGGACGGCTTCTGGCGCCGCTTTTGACGCCGCCTTCTGGGGCTCGCTCCAGCGCATCAGCATTTTGCACATGCTATTGATGATGATCGCTGTGATCGGCGTCGTGACGGGGGGCGCCATGCTGGCCGCGCCCAATGGCTTCGGCGGCGCGGAGACGGCGGTGCCGGCGGGCTTGCTCATCGGCGTCGCCTCGGTCGCGCTCTTCGTGATCGGTACGCCATTCGTGCGCGATATCTTCAGCATCCAGCGGCATTGGCTGGCGAGCGCGCTGGTGACGATTATCTCGCTCGGCATTTATCTGACGCTGTTCATGGCGCTGTTCTTCGAGCCGCTTATGGCGCTGATTATTGGGCTCGTGTTGAGCGCTGTCGTGTGGTTCATGATTGGAGGGCGGGTGCTGATGCGGGGGACGTGAAGTAAAGAAGTGGCAAATATTGTACCGAAGCACCGCTACTCCTTTAGCTTCGGCGGTGTGATTGGCTCACCAGGCTTAACAAGTTTCTGAGAGAAAATAAATACTGCGTCAATTATCAATACGACAGAGCCAGCTGCATCCTTATCTATTGCAACCAGAATTAGCCCACCAATTAGGGCGACAATCGCAATGCCACCCCCAATCAATTGGCCTCGTTTGGTAATGTCGGATGTATCTGACACGAGTTGCATCACTATTCTGGTGTTGTCCTCCTGCTCCTGCTTCTCCAAAGCCATTTTGTGCCGCTGATGCTCTTCGTAACTGGGCAACAGCCGCTCGTCAAACTCAACGGCAGAGAACTCAGCATGAACTTGGGGTGGATCGTTTACGCTCGAAACTTCTCGATAACTACTCTTTTCCGATTGCATCAGTCCTTCTGCTCCGCAAGCAGTTTCAGGTATTCTCCATTTATTGAAGCTACACTTTCACGTATTGATTCTTCAGCACTGGGCCTAGGCTGCGACGCCACGTCTGTCCAATGATCTTGAATCCGGCGGTACATTCTTAATCCGCTTGCTCCGTATATATCAAAGGCAGTGGCCATACCAGTGATAAAGGGACGTGGTGGCAAAACCCGCTTTGGGTCAAAACGTTTCATGCTTGTGCCTCCTGTGAAGTAAGCGCGGTCGGGACAAGAGCATCCTATACCAATATTATATGTAGCGCATTATAGTACCGCATAGAACCACAGATGTGCAATTCTTACCAACCTTAACGTGTCGGAGGCAAACGAAGCAAAGTGTCAAACAAAATCCTCGGCTGCCTCTATGGCCAAGCCCTCGGCGACGCCTTCGCCATGCCGGCGCAGGTCCACCCCGCTGACACCGAGCGCGAATTCGGCTGGCTCGACACGTGGGAAGCCGCGCCTGCTGACCATATCGTGCATGCTGGATTGCCCGCTGGGCGCATCACCGATGACTCCGAGCAGGCATTCTCAATCGCGCAGGCGGTGATTGATGCCGGCGGCGTCACGCTGGAAGCGGCCGTCAATGGCCTGGTCGCCTGGTACGACCGCGTCGATGGCGACAACTCGCCTTATGTCGGTCCCAGCACGCGGCGAGGCCTCAACGCGCTCAAGCGAGGTGAAGACCCGCGGACGACCGGCTTATGGGGCGACACCAATGGCGCGCCCATGCGCATCGCGCCCATCGGTCTGCTGCACCCGGGGGATATCGAGGGCGCGGTTGCGGACACGGTCACGGTCTGTATGCCGACGCATTTCACGCAGCCGGCCGTTTCGGGCGCGGCGGCGGTGGCGGCGGCGGTCGCAATGGCGATGGGGGAAGATGTCTCGCTTGATGCGGTGATTACGGCCGGGCTGCGCGGCGCTGAACAGGGAGCGGAGCATGGGCGGCGCTGGTTCGGCTGTTCGGTCGTTTTCAAGATGGAGCAGGCATTGGAAATCGCAAACAGCAACTCGAGTACGCGCAATCGCTTGCGGCGTCTCTTCGACGAAGTCGGCGCCACCTTGAACGTGCCGGAGACTGTCGGAGCCGCATTCGGCTTGCTGGCGATGGCGCAAGGCGATCCCAAACAGACCGCGATTCTAGCGGCGAATCTCTCCGGCGATGCCGATACCATCGGCGCGATCGCTTGCGCCATGGCCGGGACCTACGCCGACTTTGACGCCATTCCGGCGGAAGATGTCGCCGTTCTCGAAGGCGATGAGGTCTTCCGCTCTTATCATGTGCGCGAGATCGCGACGGGACTGCTGAGGCTTGCCCAAGACAATGCTCGAACTTCGCTCGCATCGGGGAACGTCTCCCCTCCCTTTTGATGGGGGAGAGGCAGGGGGTGGGGGGTGGAAACGCCGAAGCGCCTCGTCTCCGTTGGCGATCTCGTGCTGGATCTGGTAGTCGATGCGCGGCTGCCGGTGTATCCCAGCCAGCATCAGACGGCGAAGAGTTTGCAATTTGAAGCGGGCGGCGCTTGCACGACCATCCTGGCGGCGCGGAACATGGGGCTGGATGTGACCGCGCTGGGAACGGTCGGCGACGATCTGCAAGGGCGGCTGCTGCTGGATATCCTCGACGACGCAGCCGTCGACATTTCTGCGCTGGTGATTCCGCACGAAAGCAGGACAACCACCGTTTTGGCGCTGACTGATACAGCGCGGGGCGAGCACGTATTTCTCGGCCACTACGGCGAGGGCCTTCCAATCGACCTCAGCCCAGCGGCGGAAGCGCTGTTGGCGGAGTCCGACGCCGTCTTCATCCCCGGTTATACGCTTGCCGAAGAGCGGCTATCGGGGCTGGTCGCCGGGGTGTTCGATTGGCTGACGGCAAATGACCGCCGGCTGTATTTTGATGCCGGACCCTTTTCAAATCAGTTGACCGCGGCGCAGGTGGATCAGGTGTTGACGCGCTGCCACACGCTGCTGCTGACCGAAGACGAAATCTCCTACATCGCGGCGGGCGAGCGCGGGCTGGAAGCTTGCCGCCGCCTCTGCCGGCGATATCCGCAGCTGACGATTGTGCTGAAGCAGGGGAAGGCCGGCTGCCAAATCGTGTCGCGTGATTTGGAAGTGGCTTGCCCGGGCTTCGCGGTCGCGGTCATCGATACGGTCGGCGCGGGCGATGCGTTCGCCGGCGCGTACATCTGGGCTGATCTGAACGGGTATTCGCCGCTGGAATGTGGCACAATCGCCAATGCGATGGGCGCGGCAAGCGTGAAGAAAGCTGGTGCGGGGCGCAACGTGCCGTCAGGCGCCGAAGTGCAGTCTCTGTTAGACGATCACAAGACAGGAATACAACTCTTATGCTGAAGACGATCATAATCGAAACGCCGTCCGGCGACGCGCTGGTAGATATTACGGCGGAAACGAAAGCGCTGGTGGCGGAGAGCGGCGTCCAGGCGGGCATCTGCGCCTTGATCGTGCCCCATACCACCGCCGCCATCACGCTTAACTCGGGCTTGGACCCGGCCACGCCCGCTGATATCGTCGCCGAGCTCAAGCGGCTGGTGCCGACGCGGGTCGACTTCATCCACCAATATGATACGCCCGCCGATGCCGCCGCTCATATCAAAGCGACCCTGGTCGGAAACAGCATCACCCTGGCGATTGACGAAGGCGAGCTGCTGGTCGGGTGGTCGCAGAGCATCTTGTTCTACGAATTCGATGGTCCGCGCCGGCGCGAGATTCAAGTGAAAATCATCGCCGGCTGATAAAAGAAAGGTTCCGATACCAGCCACTTCTCTTGGCGCTGCCCGGGGCGTCTCAATTAGCGCGCCAGGCGGTCGAAACGTGTATACGGGTTAGATAGTGGTCCATGAGGGAGAGGATTATGCTTAAACAGAAGGTAGACCACCGGCCCATGGGCAGTGCTGAATCGGTTGCGAGCATCGGTCGCCTGCATCTGGAACTGGATGCATTTGCTGTGATCGGGCACGTTGTTATTCTGTTGCTATTTGCAATCGTCACCTTCGGCATCGGTGTGATTTTCTTCCCCTACGCCGCCGCGAAACTGATACTGAATTCGATCTTTATCAGCGATGAGTTCGGCCGTCCAACGGCGAGGCTGCGCTGTACGATGGGCTGGGCGGAACAGACAGGTCATGCCGTGCTTTGGGCGTTGCTTGTTGGTTTTACCGGCGGCATCATGGCGCCCTTTTATGTGTTTGCTCTAGCGCAGTTCGTAATCAGGCGCACCGAACTGGTAACGATTTAGCGCGTCGGATATTGTCGCGGCGCCGGAATAGAATAGGAGATGGCGAATGCCACGCAAAATCATCATTGATACCGACCCCGGCGTCGACGATACCATGGCGATCTTCTTTGCCTTATGCTCGCCCGAGCTGGAGCTGATCGGGCTGACCACCATCTTCGGCAATGTGACGACCGAGCTGGCGACCAAGAACGCGCTGCGGCTGCTCGAAATCGCCGGACGCCCGGATATCCCGGTGGCGCATGGGGCCGATGACCCGCTGACGCGACCCTTCGAGGGACCCGTCCCCTTCGTGCATGGCGCGGATGGACAAGGCGAGATCTTCCTCCCCGACCCGGCGCGAGCGCCAATCGACCTCAGCGCCGCCCATTTCATCATTGAGCAGCTGCGCGCTAGTCCCGGCGACATCACGCTGGTTCCGGTCGGTCCGCTGACCAATATCGCGCTGGCGCTGCGTCTGGAGCCGCGCATAACTGACTGGGTCGACGAAGTGGTGCTGATGGGCGGGAACGCGCTGGTGCCCGGCAATGCCAGCCCGGCGGGCGAGGCGAATATCCGCAACGATCCCGAAGCGGCCGATCTGGTCTTCGGCGCCGATTGGCACGTGACCATGGTCGGGCTGGATGTGACCCTGCGCGTGCACATGAAGCCCGAAGATATCGCTGAATACGCGACGCATGGCAATCCAATGTCGGACCACATCACCCGCATTCTGCCGCATTATCGCAATTATTTCGAAGCAAATTATGACGCCGAAGGCATCTTCGTGCACGACTCCAGCGCCATTGCCTATTTGATCGATCCCTCGCTCTTCACCTTGCGGCGCTGGCCCATGCGCGTCGGCACGCAGGGATTGGGACGGGGCAAGACTTGGCCCGCCACCGGCGGTCACATCCTGCCGGCTTGGGAAGGGCGCCCGCTGGTGAATGTCTGCGTCGGCGTCGATGGAGAGCGCCTGGTCGCGCTGGAAGCGGAGCGGCTGCGCGGCGCTTGACGCTTGGATTCTTGTCACCGCACTGCCCAGCGCGATTCATGTTTTGGCTCGCTCCAAATAGACGACTGCGACAAAGGCGTGATGCTGTAAGGGCGTCTCGCCGAGACGCCCGTTGAGCTATATTCCAAATACAAGTGGGCGTTTCAGCGAAACGCCCCTACATTTTGTGCTGGGGTGGGCGACTTAACTCCCCTCCCTGACTCGTCGGGGAGGGACCGGGGGAGGGGTAAGATTCAAGTTAATCTCTACAAATCTGCTGCATGACGGCGAATTCGTTGAAGACCAGCCACTCTTTGGTGATCACGCCTCCTTCGATCTGCTGCTGGGCGATGCCCCACAGATTGATGCGGCGGCCCGTCGGCGCGCCATAGATGCCGTAGCCGCGATGGGTGCCGACCAGGCTCCAGCGCACGGAAACCAGATAGCCATCATCGTCGTTGCCCATCCAGTAGATGTCGTCGATCTGCAGCATGGCATCGGGGAACATGGCCAGCATCCCCAGGATGAAGGACTGATATTCTCCGCGCCCGTAGATGACGCGTCCGGTGCTGGCGCGGCAAACTAGTCCCGGATCGTAGGCGCTCATCACCTCGCGCGGGCTGCGTAGATTCCAAATGTTGTGCCAGGCGCGGCGGATGAACTCTTCAACTTCAAAACCGCTGCTGCCACTCGGTGTAATCCGCCTGGGCGCCGCCTGTCCCGGCAGGCGCTCCGAATCGCCGAAGCGCGGGTCTTCGATTTCGGCCTCCGCCATCTCATTGCCCAGCTTTCGCGCGGTCTCGCGCAGGTCAAAGCCAAGCTGGCGCACCAGCCCAGCGGTGTCGTAGCTGACCCATTCGGCGAAGATCTTGTTTTCCAGCGCGACGCAATTGGCGATGCACCAGAGGAAAACCGCCTTGCCCGTCGGCGGCCCATAACGCGAAAAACCGGTGTTGTGCCCCTTGATCACCGTGCGATGCGAGGTATGAAAGCCGATCTTGTCGTCGCCCGCCCAAATGATTTCATCGGCGTACAAGCGGATATCAGGGAAGGCGTTGATGGTGTGGACGGTATCGGCGACGATCTTTTCACTGCCGTATTGCAAACCGTAATCGTCGTAGACCTTAGACCTTGGGCTGTATGTGTCGTAGATATAGCCGATGTCCTTCTCTTCCCAAATGCGGTGAGTGATGCGCACGATGTAGTCGATGATGTCGATGTATTGATCCTCGAAACCGCGCATGCGCTGGACGCGCTCGCCCCCGGGGTTGCGCAGATATTCATCGACGCCCTTTGCCGCCAGCGAAATGGAGAAGTCGCGCGGCATGATGCTGGCGCCATGCGCGATCGCCCGCGGCTCGGCGGCGTCGCTGCCGGGCGGCTTCTGCTCGGCAGCTGTCGTTGGATCGCCATTGGCTTCGCTATTCGGCTCCATGGTATATCGCTCCGGTCTGATGCTGTACCGATGTAAGTAGTTCCAAGTCAGTCATGCGAAAGCCAAAACCGACTCTCTTGTTTGAGTGGGCGAGTCACCGCCTCGCTTAAGACTATTTGGGCGATTCTTTTCAATTCGCAAACACTCTCCTTGTTCTGTTGGAACTACTAAGATGATACCTCAAAGAAGCGAACTGTCGCGTCCCGCAGCGGCGGCCATTCATGTCCGCAACTCGCGACTGCTTCAAGTTGCGCGTCACAGCCGATCTGCTGATATTGCCGGTGAAGCGAAGCGAGACGTTGGCGGCGAGTTGCGCCCGCGAGATTGGCGCCGGGCGCCCACCAGGGATGGTCCTTCGCAATGGTGATATCGTCATCATCGTTCTCGCCGACCAGCAACTGGATCGGCAGCGCGCGCAGGGCGGGGATATCAATGGCGCGGCCGAAGAGTCTCTCGGCATCGCCTACGCCGGGCCACCAGTCGAGCGTTTCATCGAGCAGCGTCACCCGGCCTGGCGCCGCCAGCGAGAGCGCGCTCAGGCGCTCCGCGTAAAAATAGGCGAAGCGATGGGCAAATTGCGCGCCGCCGGAAAAACCGCCCAACATGAATCGCTCGCAAGGGACGGCGTAGCGCTGGCCTATCTCGTCCACCATGCCCAGCAGAATGTGATCGAAGCGAATCTCCTGGTAGCGCAACAGCTTGTAATTTTCGACATCATGCGGGTCAATGAGGCCGGCGGGGAACAAGGGGCAAAGCAGCAAGACTTGATTGCGCTCGGCGAAGTCCGTAAGTTGATCACGATAGAAGGCGGCATCGCGGTAGGTGCCGTGCACGTAAACGCAAATCCGCCGAATCTCATCCGGCACGTACAAGCAATACGAAAACCGAGGATCGGCGCCGTAGGCGATGAAGGACGTTCGACGGTAAAGGAACGGGGAAATACGGTCGCGCCTGCGCTTAGACCCTGCCGATGTCGACATATGCTATATTCTTAATGCGCCTGGTATTTCAGTTCACCCGAAATCGCGCCAGAAAATCATAATCGGGCGTGAACCCCAAGCCCGGTCGCTGCGGAATCGTCAGCCAGCCGTCAGCATCCAGTTGCAGCTTTTCTTCAAAGATGCGCCCGCGATTGACATCGACCGTTTCGCGATAGAATTCGACGATGAGCCCGTTGGGAATCGCCCCGACGAGATGCAGGTGAATCTCCTGATCGCCGTGGGGCGCAATGTGCAGGACATGGGCGGCGGCCAGGGCGGCGACATTCATGAACTCGGTGATGCCGCCGAGGATCTGCGCGTCGGCGTTGTAGATGGCGGCGGCATCGTGGGCGATGAGATCGCGGAAGCCGTAGCGGGTATATTCGTTTTCGCCGGTGGCGATCGCTATGGCGGTCGCCCCCGCCAGCCGCGTGTGGCCGCGATAGTCGTCCGGCGGCAGCGGCTCCTCGAACCAGAAGATGTCGTAAGGCTCCATTTTGCGCGCGATTTGGATCGCCTCCCGCAGGCTGTAGGCGCAGTTGGCGTCCACCATCAGCTTGACATCGCTTCCGACCGTTTCGCGGGCGACGCGGACGCGCTCGATATCTTCGGCGATGGGCGCGCCGCCGATCTTCATCTTGACCGCTTTGGCGCCCAGGGCCAGGTTGGCTTCCATTTCAGCGGCCAAACCGGCCAGCCCTTTGCCTTCTTCATAATAGCCGCCGGCGATGTAGGCGGGCACCCGATCATGCGCCGCGCCCAGCAGCTTATGCACCGATTGCCCGGTCGCTTTGCCCATCAGATCCCAGAGCGCGATATCGACGGCGCTGATGAATCGGGTGGCGAGTCCGCGCCGTCCGACCAGCTTGGGAACCCAAAGCGCCTCCCAAATTCGGCGATAATGGAAGGGATCTTCGCCGATGAGCAGGGGCTTGAAGTGCTCCAGCAAGCCTTGCGACACCTTGGCCATGCCGAGCGTCTGCGGCTTGTGCGCCCAACCGATGCCGCTGATGCCCTCGTCGGTGTCGATGCGCAGCAGGTTCAAGCCGCTGTGGGTGTAGGTGTGCATGCCATTGCGGATGGGCTTGCCGCGCTCCCAGCGATATTGCCGCAGTTCGACGTCCGTAATTTTCACCGCATGAATCTCCTATGGCCTAAACAGGGTAGCGGCGATATGGCGGACGCCGCCGTCAAGCTGAATCTTATCGTCAGCCCGGTTGAAATAATAGACGCTGATGACTTTGCCGCCGGCCAGCAGCGCCGTTCGCGGATAGCCCAAATCCCAGGAGCCGCCGTCATCGCGCAGGATGAGCTCCGGTCCCCAGGTCGCGCCATCATCTTCCGACAGGCGCGCGCGGATGCCGTAAGGCGGCACGCGATAACCGTAGACCGCCAGCAAGCGACCGTCTTCGAGCAGGGTCAAGTCCGTGGGACCGCCCCAATCGCTCACCCGCGAGCGGAAGCGCCAACTGCGCCCGCCGTCGCCCGATTCGAAGACCTCGGGCCAGGCGTTGCGCGCATCCATCTGGCAGCGCAGCGCGACCAGAATCCGCCCATCGTCCAGCAGGACCGGGCTGGCGTAATAGCGCTTGGTGAAGCGGGCATCGGGCGATGTCGCCATGATCGCCGACAGATAATGCCAGCTCAAACCGGCATCGGGCGAGGCATAGACGGCGACGATCCGGTTGCTGGCGGCGCCGTCTCCCAAGCCGACGGTGACGAAGAGAAGCACGACCCCGTCCGGTCGTACGAGGTAATCCGGCTTGACCTGCACCCAGGCGTAGCCGAAAGTCGGCATGCGATAGGGACCTTCCCAAGACTGCCCGCGATCGCGCGAGTACTGTATATAACCCATGTCCTGGTCTCGGTCGGGCGGGATGCCGAAGCCGGCGGTCAGGAAGAAATCGGTTGAAGCCCAATCGCATGGTTCGGAAGGGCTGGCGGCCGGCTGCTGGTAGAGCGGGCGCTCGATATCCGGGCGCGAACCCAAAGAACGCAGCCCTTCGCGGGGCCAGGTTCGCCCGCCATCGGTCGAGCGCAGCGTGACGTACTGGCCGCCGCGCGCGTCTACCACATGATGCCCCAAATCATGACGGGCTGAGTAGTCGCAGCGTCCGCGCGAAAAGCTGACCAGCAGCTCGTCATTGGTGAAGGCTTTGAAGCCGTGATTGAAGGGCCAGCCGGCGAAATAATCGCTGTCGTAATAGACGGTGATGTGCTCAGCGTCTTTCGGGGCGATGGCGCTGGGATATCGGTCGCGGGACATAGGCGCCTTTCGGAATCGAACGGCAAGTTCGCCGCAAACTGTCGGATGCGATCTTTGAATTCTAGTCTTGAGTTGCCTGATACGCGGCAATTTGAGCGTAAATGGCGGTTTCATCGACCACCATCCACTCGCTGGCGATTAAACCGTCATGCAATTCAAAATGGGAGATGCCCAAGATGGCTACGGGCGCATTCGTCGGCGCGCCATAGCGACCGTGCCCGCTGTGTGTGCCACAGAAAGTCCAGCGCATTGCCACTCGAACAGCCCGTTCATTTTGTTGGCGAACGATGAGATGATGCGGCTCGAAACGCCCGTCCGGCAGAGCGGCTGTGATGCTGGCGATCATATCGCTTATTGGTTCTCGACCGTAGCTAAGATGACCGCTTGGACCCTCAAAGCGCGCCGCCGCCACATATTGTTCGGCAACAGTGTTGAGATGCTTCCCATTCCAGAGCGCGTCACAAGTGTGGAGAATGCGATTGGCGATTGTATGGTCGCCCGCGATGGTCAGGCCATTTTCGTCAGCCCAGCGCTGGCGCATCGCTTCATTGCCGATGGCATAGGCTTCGGAATTGTTCACCCCCAGGGATAAGCCATGCGCCACCGGATCGATGCCGAGCTGCATGAGAAATGAACCCTGGTCGCGCAGTTTCCATTCCTCCACGACCTGGTTGTCGCGGCAGAGGCAGTCGGCAATGCCTAAGCCTTGGTAGGCGCGGTCGGTCGCCGGACCCAACTCGCTGTCTCCCGTATGCCGGCCGACGGAGCGAACGCGATGCGACGAATAAAAACCGCTGGGCTTGTCGCCGATGATGACGTCGTCAGCCAGCGGCTTCCGTTCGGCAAATACGTGCATTTGCTCCAAGGTCTCATCGAGTATTTCCTCGGCTGAGTTCATGACGCCATGCGGGGAACGTATCGGGCAGACAGGCGCATACCAATCACGAATGCGTCCCACATTGGCTTCTTCCCAAATGATGTAAGTAATATCGATGATGTATTGCTCCGGCGTTTCAAATTCCGGCGCAAAATTCTGCATACCCATCGTAAACTCCATTCCATATAGAGGTTTTCAATTCTGACTGCGATCGATGACGCGGCCGTCTTTGCGCGCCTGGCCTTTGCCTGTGCGCCCGCTCACGCGTGAACTGGCGTGCTCTGTGCGCCGCTTTGGAGCAGCTCCATATACTTCTGATTCAGCATCAGCGTGATCGGACCAGGCTTGCCACGACCGATCGTTCGCCCATCCACCTCCTTGACGGCAAAGATGCCGCCGGCGGTACTGGTCAAGAAGACCTCGTCCGCGTTGTAAAGGTCGAAGGCGGTGAATCTGCCAACGACGGTTTGCAAGCCCTCGGCCACCGCCAGCTCCATCACTGTCTGCCTGGTCACGCCGACGAGGATGTTCTCGCCTGGGGTGTACAAGACGCCGTGCTTCGCCATAAACACATTGTAGCCCGGCGCCTCGGCTACGTAGCCGCCGATATCAAGCTCGATTGCCTCGTCGAGCCCGGCCTCATTAGCCTCCATGCGCATCAAGATGTGATTCAAATAATTGCAGCACTTGATCTTTGCATCCAGGCACTCTGAAGGGATCCGGCGCATCGATGATATGCCAGCCCTAAGGCCTTCTTGTTGAACGCGATTGTCTATGAGGCTCAGGTAGGGGATGGCGAAGACGATCAGATTCGGCTTGCAGTGGTAAGGGCTCATCAGGGGCATGCGTCCCACACCGCGCGTCACAATGATTTTGATATAGGCATTGTCCAGCTTGTTGCGCCGCATGACCTCAAGAACGACCTCCTTCACGCCTTCTTTGTCGAGCGGAATATCTATCTTCAGGGCGTGAGCGGATTCGAAAAGCCGATCCACATGTTCGTCCAGTTTGAATACCTTGCCGCTCCAGGCGCAGGCGGTATCGTACACGGCGTCGCCATAAAGCAAGCCATGGTCGAAGACAGAGATACGGGCTTCATTCTCGGGAACATACTCCCCGCCGACGTAGATCTGGCGCTCCGAACTGCCTGTCCTAATATTCATCGCCGCTGCCTCCCGGTCTGCTATTGTCTCGTCTTCTGTTGTCCGTTGCCGGGCAGGCAGATCGTGGCGCTTGCCGGGCTTCTCTTGTCCACCGGCGCTGCTACTATACCAGTCACCTTTCACGGTTTGGCGATAATCTTACTCGAAAGATATTGCTCTTCCAAGCCATCCATTTCGTTGAGAATATCGCGCATATTCGGTTTTCCCATGCCGATTTTCCCGCCAGGTCATACGCGCGAAGTCGCCCGGGATGTCGTTCGTGAGCGTCCTGTCCCGCCCAGCTTTGTTGTCGCTCTCGGGTTGCGCCTGTACATTAGTATGCGCCGCCGAGCGAGGCAAGGCATTTGTCAATCTTACACAGAAGGAGTTGAAGAAATGTCCCCGGATAAAAGCCAAGAAGAAAAGAACAAAGAACTGATCGAACGTTTATACATCGCGCTCAACAAGAGCGTGCTCGGGATAATGGAGGAGTTTTGGACTGAGGACATGGCTTGGTACGGTCCAGCGGGCATCGGCACCCTGC
This sequence comes from Chloroflexota bacterium, assembly GCA_011523705.1. Classification (GTDB taxonomy): domain Bacteria; phylum Chloroflexota; class Anaerolineae; order Aggregatilineales; family Phototrophicaceae; genus UBA6055. The sequence continues at coordinate 13,360 of WTGC01000099.1, forward strand.
GCGGCGTTAAGGAGTTCGAGGAGGTGCTGCGAAAGCCCGCCATCAACGCGATACCGGACAAAGTGGCGCGCGACGAAATCCGCATCGCTGAAGGCAACTATGTAGCCGCCCACGGCTATCAGCACGCCACCCATACCGGCGACTGGTTCGGTATTCCCGCCAGCGGTAAACCGATCAAGTTGCGCTATATGGATTTCTGGCGCGTCGAGGGGGACAAACTGGCGGAGAACTGGGTGCTCATCGACATCCTGGGCTTTCTGGAGCAAGTGGGATACGACGTCAACAAGGTGCTGGCGTTCATCGGCTCCAAACCGCCTGAGTTCTTTGACAATGTGGAGACCGACTGATACCGAGATCCTCGATGAGCATTTGAATCCGCTGCCCATCCTTTTGCGCGAAAACGGTGACTGGCTCGGTGATAATGGTTACAATCAGATGGTGGCTTGGGGCGGTTGCGACGCCATATCGCATTTGTCCGCTGGTATGAGCATCTGTGAGGATTCCGGCGGCGCCCGCCCTGAAGATGTCTGTATCTATGTGCTGCAATTGCAAGATGTGAATTAGGAGCGATCATGAAATTGTGGGATTACCCCGAGCCGGTGGAAAATTGGGATCTGACGATCAACCGCTATGCCACGCAGAAGGTCGAGTTTGGGGCGCAGGGCGTGGCGGAAAAGGTCGCCGAAATCGAAGCCCTGCTCAGGCAAAAGATCGCGGAGCTGGACGCGCTGCCCAACGACCCTGAGCTGGAAAAGGCGGAACCGGACGACCTGGAAGCGATCAAGGCTTTGCGCCCGACGGGCCAGCGCCGCCTGCTGACATCGCTCCCCGATGACTTCCGCGACCGGCTGGAAGGGGCTTGGCTAGCACGTTGCGCCGGCTGCACGCTCGGCTCGATCGTCGAGGGCTGGAAGGTGGAACGGATGGAGCGCTGGGCGGCGTACATCGGCGATCCCTTCCCGCTGGTGGATTATTGGAGCCAGGCGGAACAGCCGCAAGAACCCCGCCTCTTGGTCAGCCAGCGCCATGATTACACGCCCTCAAAAATGGACGGCGTGCCCAGCGACGACGATCTCAATTACACCGCGCTCGGCTTGCTGATCCTCGAAGAATACGGACCCGATTTCACCGTCGAGGATGTGGGCGCGGCTTGGGTCAAGTATCTGCCGGTCGCGTTCACGGCCGAGGGCGTCGCGCTGGATAATCTGCACAATGGCGTGCCGGCGATGCAAGCGGGCGCGCTCAACAATCCCTGCCAGAATTACATCGGCGCCGATATCCGCTCCGACCCCTGGGGTTACGCCGCGCCCGGCTGGCCCGAGAAAGCGGCCGAATTCGCCTGGCGCGATGCCATGATCAGCCACCGGCGCAACGGCACTTATTCCGCCATGTATTGGTCGGCGGCGATCGCGGCTGCCTTCGCCGTCGACGATCCGATGGACGCGCTCAATATCGCCTTGGAGGAAATCCCAGCCGATTGCATCGCGGCGCGCGAGATACGCTGGGCGCTGGACAAAGCGTCATCTATCTCCGGTTATAAAGACGCCGCCGCCTTATGTGAAGAGCGCTACCCCGGCATCTGGAAGTCGCATTCCATTCAGAACAACGCCATGACGATCTGGGGCTTGGCTGTCGGCGGCGATGACTACACCAAGATGATCGGCGAGACGGTGGCTATGGGCCAAGACAACGATTGCACCGCCGCCACCGCTGGCAGCATCTTCGGCGCGGTTTATGGCGCGGGCGCGATTCCCGAACATTGGACGCGCAACTTCAACAACACCATGCATTCCTATCTGAAGGGCCAGCGGACATTCGCCCTCGATGACATGATCAACCGCTTCGCCGCGCAGGCGGAACGGGTCGTGGCGGGATAATGCGAATCTGTAGGGTTTGGCTGGCACGGTGGCGCGGCTGTTGTTATTCTACCCCCCATCCCCCGGCCCCTTCCCGAAGGTCTATGTCTACGTGACCCCACAAG
>WTGC01000013.1 GCA_011523705.1 Chloroflexota bacterium
ACCAAATCACCAACAAGCTCTCCGGCGGCAATCAGCAGAAGGTGGTCGTCAGCAAATGGCTGGCCAGCAAGCCAAGCCTGCTCATCATGGACGAGCCAACGCGCGGTATTGATGTGGGCGCCAAAGCCGAGATCCATCGCCTGATGAGCCGGCTGGCCGCCGAAGACGGCTTGGCCATCCTGATGATTTCTAGCGAGCTGCCCGAGATCCTGGCGATGAGCGACCGCATCCTGGTCATGCGCGAGGGCCGCCTGGTCGGTGAATTCACCCGCGAGGAAGCGACCCAGGAAATGATCGCCCACGCCATGATGAGCGAAGAAGTACGCAAAGCTGCCGGAGCGGTTGAATGAGCAAAGTGAAAAACGCGCCCGTCCCGCGCCGCCCACTGCATTTCATCGGCATCATCTTGGCGCTTGTCATCATCGGCGCTTATTTCACCCTGCCTTTCGTCATCCAGCCGGAGCGCGGTCCCTCCACCGTCGCCGTGCTGACCGAGAGCAAGAAAGCCAACGAATTGGGCTTGTTCAAGACCGGGCTGGAAGTGATCCCGCTGGCTTCGCTGGGCATTTTCCTGCTCGGCGTCTGGAATGTGATTTCGCCCGCCGCGAGCCGCGCCATCTCCCTGCTGATGAGCGTGGCCGGTCTGCTCGTCACCGTTTATTACATCAACTTCTTCCGCGATTACGCCGCCGATGAAGCGACCTTCATCAGTCAAATGGACATCGCCTTCTGGATCATGCTGGTCGCTGGCACTCTCGCGATCCTGCAGATCCTGATCCCCCGCCCCGTCCACGAAGAGCGCTACCGCATCACCAAGGTCTTCGGCAATCAAGAGAGCGTCATCCTTTTCGGTTTGCTGCTGCTGATCTTTGTGGTGGGCATCGCCAACCCGCGCTTCCTGCAAGAGCGCAACATCTCCGATATTCTGCAGGGCAACGCCTATATCGCCGTCGCCGCGCTGGGCATGACGATGGTGATCGTCACCGGCAATATCGATATCTCGGTCGGCTCGCTCATCGGCTTGCTGGCGGTGATCAGCGGGCGACTCGTAGTCGCTGGCGTACCGTCGCCGCTCGCCTGGCTGATTCCGCTCTTCGTCGGAGCCGGCATTGGCGCCTTCATCGGTTTCCTCGTCGCTTACCTGCGCGTCCCCTCGATCGTGGTCACGCTGGGCATGCTGAGCATCATCAAGGGCATCCTGATCATCTGGACCGCTGGCGAGCGCGTCACCGATATGCCGGCCGATTATCACCTGTCACAGATGCGGCCCCTGGGCATTCCCATGCCCATCATCATCATGGTCGTCCTGACAATTGTCGTTGTGCTGTGGATGCGCTACAGCGCGACCGGGCGCGCCTTCTATGCCCTGGGCGGCAATGCGGAAGCGGCGCGGCTCTCCGGCTTATCACAGCGGCGCCTGCTGATGACGGTCTTCACGCTCAATGGCGTTTTCGTTGGCGTCGCCAGCGTGATGTATTCAACGCAGTTTCAGATCATTCAGGTGACGCCGCCGCCAGCGCTGGAGTTATCCATTATCACGGCTTCGGTTGTCGGTGGCGTCAGCATCTTGGGCGGCACGGGCACCGCCATCGGCTCGACACTGGCGACGTTGCTGCTTAACTTCATCCGCTCGGCGATGATCTTCATCAACGTCTCGCCCTTCTGGTTGAAGACAGTGCAAGGTCTGCTCATCCTGGTGACGGTGCTGGCCGATCTGATTCGCCGCCGGCGACAACGGCTGTAGGAGGTTGCTGGTTTTGCAAGCAGAAAAGACCAAACCCCGCAATCCAACCGTCAGCGAAAAGCTGCGCCACCTGCTCATCAGCCAGGAAGGCGTGCTCTTCCTCATCATGTTGGTCTCGGTGCTCTTCCTGGCGACGCGCACGGACAAATTTCTCACCGTCGACAACCTCTTGCAGCAAGGCCGCTTCATGGCCGAGGTCGGCCTAATCGCCATCCCGATGACCTATATCATCATCACCGGCGGCATCGATCTCTCCGTCGGCTCGATCCTGGGCTTGACCGCCATCGTGCTCGGCTGGACCTGGCAAGAGCTTGGCTTCCCGCTGGAGCTGGCAATCATCACCGGCATCATCAGCGGCACCGTCGCCGGCTTCGTAAACGGGCTCTTCATCGTGCGCGTTGGCGTGCCGCCGCTAATCATGACCCTGGCGACGCTGGCGCTCTACCGCGGCTTGGCCGAGGGCATCAGCCAGGCGCGCTCGGCCCGCGGCTATCCCGAGTGGTTCTTCCAACTGGGGCAAGGCGAGCTGCTCGGCATCCCAACCCAGCTTTGGCTCTTGATCATCGCGGTGGTCATCTTCGCCATCGTGCTGGCGCGGACGCGGCTGGGGCGCGCCCTCTATGCCATCGGCAACAACGAAACCGGCGCCCGTTTCAGCGGATTGACTGTCAACCGCCACCTGCTCTTCATTTATACGTTCTCCGGTTTCATGTCCGCCGTAGCCGGTTACATCTTTGTATCGCGCGTCAGCACCACCCGCTCGGATATGGGAACCGGCATCGAGCTGGATGTGATCGCCGCCGTCGTGCTGGGCGGGACGAGCATCTTCGGCGGCACCGG
>WTGC01000174.1:0-2829 GCA_011523705.1 Chloroflexota bacterium
ACCACTCGCTGCATCATCGCTACTTCGAATGCAATTACGGCGAGATGGGCATGCCTTTTGACTACTGGTTTGGCACCAGCCACGATGGCAGCCCGGAAGCGCGCGAGAAGATGCTGGCGCGGAAGCGGGCGATGCACGGGAGTTAGTCCAGCGTCATTCCTCGTTCGCGGGAAAGACGACGGGCAGGAGTCTGTCCTCAAGGCGTTGGATGTCGGCTTTAAGTTCGAGACGTACGGCTTCAATCCGCTGATCCAGACGGTACTCAAGATCTCTGCTGGTCAATACGATAGTCAGCATCAGTACGACAGCGGTTAGCAGCATGACGACAGTGTCTAGAGACAGTGATATAGAGCGGCCGCCGAGACTGTTGTTTGCCATATTTTCCTCGGATGAGGCAATCTTTCTCTCCTATTGTCCGCCCAATATGTCATGTTGTCAAGATTCCCTCATCCCAGGCCATTGTCATTATGCCCCGGCGCCAGCCACGCTGGCAGCCCGGAAGCGCGGGAGCGGATGCTGGCGCAGAAGCGGGCGATGCACGGGAGTTAAAAGTCAAGACCGATTCACATCCTACAGACAGGCCGGCGACACGCTGGCGTGTTTTTCTTTTTCTGAGTTTTTCCCCTGTCCCAAGAGAAGCCCGGCGCTAAGACCAGTTTTGAGCCGACGCTAAAACCAGCGTCGCCATCGTATGTCGGGCCAAGAAACAGCCACGCTGGGAGACTCGGTATCATTCTCGCGCTCAAAAGACGACCGAGCCGCATTCGGTCGCATGCAGTTGACTCACAAGGGACGCGTGAACTCCCTCTAGGCCATCAGCCGCCTCTTCAATTTTGAACCGTCGTTGGAATCGCCGGACTGAGCGACCCGCCCCTCTACGTGCAGCGGCAACTGGCCCCCAGTAATTCTTTACCAGCCGGTATCGGTGTTTATACCTGCCCAAGACTCCGGCATCACCTCGACTGAATCTCCGCAGAATTTGCAACTGCAATTTGGATCAGCTATAGTCAGAATACAGATAGTATTCGCTATTACATTTATGATACATTTGCTCAAGAAATGAATCATATCAGTTTTCAATTTCAGGGAGCGGCATGATGTGGGTACTCGGGTTACGGAATTTCAGGGAACTGTGTGGGCGCGTCGGGCTGCTGGCGCTGATGGCGGCGTTGCTGTCATTTGCGATGGCGCCCATTGAGGCGCAAGAGAATACGCAAACACCGACATTCACCTGTGTTCTTTATCGAGTGGAAAACGGACGGGGACAGTGGATCAGATTCCCCGCAAGCAATTTCCTGCTAGGACAGCATCCCCTGTATAGCGACTCAAGCTGTCAAAACCGGGCCGGTGTTACAATGCGCTTTACTGACGGTATAGCAATAGCCAGCAATCGAGACGAGGCCTGGACGACTTGCCAAGACAACAACACGAATAAGCTCTCAATGATTCAGTTTTCCCGAAATACATGGGCATGCTGGGTTGGCGACGAGTTGTATGAACCCCCTGAATCCGGTCAGCCGACTGTTGGTGTCCAGTTGGTCGGTGGAACACAAGTCGCGTCAACTCAAGAAGAGGCTTTGACCAAATGCCAAAGCAGATGGCCGAACGTCAACGCCGTCTACCAGACCAGTACTCCGGGGTATTGGCGTTGCCTAGAAACCTGGACGGTTGGAGCCGCGCCGACCCCAACCGCTACATCAACGCCGACGCCAACCGCGACCGCTTCGCCTACGCCAGACCCGAACAGCACACCGACTGCAACTGCGATCTTGAGGCTCGTGCCGTCCACGTCGGTGGACGGGGGCACCTGCGTTTTTGAAAGGTCAGAAGAAGTCTCGCCAACGAATCTTCTATACATCAAGTATCCGGAGAGCAATTACTTGGCGCCACCGCGCACCCAATATTATTCCGACTCAAATTGCGAAAATGAAGTCAGACTGCGCCTCGGAGTTCATGCGGGCGGCTTTGCGCTTGCCAGCGATCGAAACACCGCCTGGGAGATCTGCAAAGCGAATAACGCAAACAAGGTTATAGAAATCGGTGCGAACTGGCATGGATGGCTCCGGAATAGGCATGGACCACAGTATTGGTGGTGCGGTGTCAGTGACGAACCGGCGGCGCCGGGCGGGTCGACTGTACGCTACGAGTATGTGGGTTACAGCTCCGCGTCAACCGAGGCCGAGGCGCTGGCCGATTGCCAGAGCCAGGGCTACGTGCGATCGGAGGACGTCAACGCCGTTTTCAAGGACCCGGACCGAACATGGCCCAGATGGGAGCATTGGCACTGCCTGATTTCCTGGACGGTCACGCCGACGGCGACGCCGACAGACATACCCATAGCAACCGCAACCGATACGCCCGCGCCGAACGCAACGAATACGCCAACGGCGACCGAGACTGACACACCAACCGCTACCAGCACGCCAACGCCGGATTCCGACGAGCAATTGGCGTCGGAGAGAGCCGCGCTGGTTGCTTTGTACAACGCGACAGGCGGCGCGAATTGGTCTTCCAGGACGAATTGGCTAAGCAACTTGCCGGTAGTCTTTTGGCTTGGCGTTGGCACTGACGACACCGGAGCGGTCACTTATCTGAGTCTTTCGGAGAACAACCTGAACGGTTCGATCCCATCAGAATTGAGCAACCTAAAAAGCCTTAGGAAATTGTACTTACCTGACAACAATCTGACCGGTCCGATCCCGTCAGCGCTGGGCAATCTCAGCAAGCTGTCCAGCTTGGACTTGAGCGGCAACAGTTTGAGCGGCTCGATCCCTTCAGAATTGGGCAGCCTCAGCAAGCTGACGTCTTTGTACTTGAACAGCAATAATC
>WTGC01000174.1:2929-15253 GCA_011523705.1 Chloroflexota bacterium
TCAGCGAGCTCACGAATTTGGACTTGGGCGGCAATAATCTGAGCGGTTCGATCCCGCCAGAACTGGGAAATCTCAGTGAGATGAGCTATTTGACCCTGGCATCTAATAGTCTGACCGGTTCGATCCCGTCAGAACTGGGCAGCCTCAGCAAATTGGGGCAATTGTATTTGAACAACAATAATCTGAGTGGTTCGATCCCGTCAGAATTGGGCAGCCTCAGCAAGCTGACGTCTTTGTACTTGAACAGCAATAATCTGAGCGGTTCGGTCCCGTCAGAATTGGGCAATCTCAGCGAGCTCACGAATTTGGACTTGGGCGGCAATAATCTGAGCGGTTCGATCCCATCAGAATTGGGCAGCCTCAGCAAGTTGCGGATTCTGGATCTTTCACAAAATAATCTGAGCGGTTCGATCCCGTCAGGACTTGGCGATCTCAGCGAGCTGTACAGCTTGGACTTGGAAGGCAATGATCTGAGCGGTTGGATCCCGTCAACACTGGGCAATCTCAGCGAGATGAAGTATTTGAGTCTGAACAATAATAGTCTGAGCGGTCCGATCCCATCAGAACTGGCCAGCCTCCGCAAGTTGATATCGCTGGATCTTAGCGGCAACAATTTTTGTGGCACTGTGCCAGCAAGTTTGTATGTTGTGTCAAGTAACGACCTGTATAAGCTCTCTCTTCCGCTTCCGCCCTGCGACAACGCCACGCCAACACCGGCGGGGCTAAACTGCGTCAAAACGAGACCGGCGTATGATGCCTACTGGCTCTTCCCCGCGAGCAATTTTCTGAACGCCGACCGCGGCATTCAAACCTACGCCACGGATCAATGCGAAGTCGGAGGGCATTGGGTGCAGCGAATCGTCGGAGCCAGCTATGTCTATACGGTCGATGGTCAAAGCGCGGCTGAGGCGCTGTGCGTCGCCGGGCACGGCGGCATAGGCGCATACCAAGCCCAGCAGCTTGCGGGATGGAATCGCGATATCTATGCCTGCCGATTCGTTTCCCCAACGGCGACCGATACACCCGTCCCGACGGACACAGCAACCGCAACGGCAACCAGCACGCCAACGGCAACCGCGACGGATACGCCGATCCCAGCGCCCGGGCAAGTGTCTGGTCTGACGGTGGCGCTGTCGGACGGCTCGGTGTCTTTATCTTGGGACGCGCCCGCGGACGGGGACGAGGTCAGCGGTTATCGAATCTGGCGCCGTCTGCCCGATATGGACGAGGACGAGGCTAAGGTGATCGTGGACGACACCGGCAGCACGGCGACCAGCTACATTGACGATAGCGCCGTCGCCGGGCAGACACACATCTATCGAGTGCAAGCGCTGGGCAGCAGCGGGCAGGGAGAACAGTCGCAGCCGGCCCAACTCGTCTTGCCGACTGATACGCCCGTCCCGACGGACACAGCAACAGCTACAGCAACGGCAACCATTACGCCAACGCCAACGGCAACCAGCACAGCAACAGCGACCGCGACCGACACGCCGGTCCCGGTACCCGGGCAAGTGTCTGGTCTAACGGTGGCGCTCTCGAAAGGTTCGGCGTCTTTGTCTTGGGACCCGCCCGAGGACGGGGACGAGGTCAGCGGTTATCGCATCTGGCGAAGTCTGCCAGATATGGACGAGGACGAGCCTAAGGTGATCGTGGACGATACCGGCAGCACGGCGACCAGCTACATTGATGACAGCGCTGTGGCCGGGCAGACGCACATCTATCATGTGCAAGCGCTTGGGAGCAGCGGACCGGGAGAACAGTCGCAGCCGGCCCAGATCCTCATGCCGACTGATACGCCCGTCCCGACGGACACTGCAACAGCTACAGCAACGGCAACTAGCACGCCAACCGCAACCGCAACGAACACGCCAACAGCGACCGCAACAGACACCCCAACAGCGACCGCAACGAACACGCCAACAAATACGCCGACGCCCGCCCCCAAGCCCGGCTGCGTCAACGTGGGACCGGGGTCCTACTGGCTCTTCCCCGCGGGGAATTTCTTGAATGGCGAGATCGCCTTACATGATTCGGATCAATGCGATTCAAGCGGGGAGTCGCAGCAAATCGGCGCCGCCGGCTACGTCTATAGCGCCGATGGTCAAAGCGCGGCTGAGGCGCTATGCCAGGCGGGACACGGCGGCAGTGGCGCTTACCAAGCCCAGCAACAGGCATTCAATCGGGACCTCTGGGCTTGCCAATTGCTGCCGCCGACTGATACGCCCGTTCCGCCAACGAATACGCCGATTCCGCCGGCGGCAACGCCGACACACACAGCCACGCAAGCGCCACGGTCGCAGCAGCAAGTCCAAGCAAGTAAAACGCCAACTGGAACGCCGACAGGCTCGGTCAGTTGCGAGAATCAGGTGGTCAACGGCGCACACCGATTCACCTGCGACTTTACGCTGCTCAATAGCGATGCGACGGTACTGTCTGTAGGATGGTCGGTGCGCGAGCCGATAGTAACCTACGAAGAATCAACGGATTGGACGTTTGACTTAAGCATTCTGCCTCATGAATGTGGTCAAACCTTCGTGGCCCGGGCAATCGCCTATGATGAGAATTACTATGATCTGACAAGCGTCGATTTTTCTCACGAGATGCTGTGCCCGACCTTGACGCCAACGGCGACCGCGACAAACACGCCAACAGCGACCGCGACCAGTACGCCAACGGCGACCGCGACGCCCGCCCCCAAGAGCGGCTGCGTCAATGTAGGACCAGGGACCTACTGGCTCTTCCCCGCGGGGAATTTCTTGAATGGCGAGATCGCCTTACATGATTCGGATCAATGCGATTCAAGCGGGGAGTCGCAGCAAATCGGCGCCGCCGGCTACGTCTATAGCGCCGATGGTCAAAGCGCGGCTGAGGCGCTATGCCAGGCGGGACACGGCGGCAGTGGCGCTTACCAAGCCCAGCAACAGGCATTCAATCGGGACCTCTGGGCTTGCCAATTGCGGCCGGCGACTAATACGCCCGTTCCGCCAACGAATACACCGATTCCGCCGAGCAATACGCCCGTGCCTCCAACCAATACGCCAATCCCGCCGAGCAATACGCCCGTGCCGCAACAGCAACAGCAGTCTAATGTACCAGTCCAGACGAAACCCGGGCGCGCTCACAATCTGACAGTGGCGCTCGCGGGCAGTTCCGTCGCCTTGAGTTGGTCAGCGCCAGCGGACGGCGGCGCTGTCAGCAGTTATCGCATCTGGCGGCGGCTGCCGGATATGGGCGAGGACAGCCTTCGGGTGATCGTCAACGATACGGGCAGCGCGGCCACCAGTTATGCCGATGGCAGCGTTATGGCTGGACAGAAACACATCTATCGTGTGCAAGCCCTGAACAGCGTTGGGGAGGGACAGAGATCACTACCAAGCGAGATCGTCGTCAAGGCGGCGCCGCCGACTAACACGCCAATTCCAACGGATACTCCAGTCCCGCCGACTAACACGCCAATTCCAACGGATACTCCAGTCCCGCCGACCAACACGCCAATCCCAACGGATACGCCAGTGCCGCAAGCTGGCGCGCCTGTGCCGACGGACACGCCAGTAGTCCAGCCGACGGACACACCGGTGCCGCCAACCAACACACCGGTGCCACCAACGGACACGCCGGTGCCGCCGACCAATACACCTATCCCGCCAACGGATACGCCGGTGCCACCAACGGACACGCCGGTGCCACCAACGAATACACCGGTACCGCCGACCAACACGCCGGTGCCGCCGACCAATACGCCGATTCCGCCGACCAACACGCCGCTTCCGCCAACGAATACGCCGGTGCCGCCGACCAACACACCGGTCCCGCCAACCAATACGCCGGTGCCGCCGACCAACACGCCGGTGCCGCCACCGACCAACACGCCGCTTCCGCAGCAGCCGGGGCGCGCCTCCGATCTGACCGCGTCGCTATCAGGCGACTCGGTCGCCTTGAGTTGGAATGCGCCCGGCGATGGCGGCCAAGTCAACGCGTATCGCATCTGGCGCCGACTACCAGAAAAGGGCGAGAAGAAATTAGGCGTCCTGGTGGACAACACGGGCAGCGCAGCGACCAGTTATACCGACAGCAGCGCCGAGGCTGAGCAGAAGCACATCTACCGCGTGCAGGCCCTGGGTCCTGGCGGTGAGGGGAAGAAGTCCTTGCCGGCGGAGATCGTTGTGCGGGGCTAGAGCGGGTCAATCATGCGATATTCGTAGGGGCGAGCGCCGGTCAGTGTCTACGCGACCCGGTGGCTTGCCCCTATGTGTTGCGATTATCGGCGGGCGACCCAATCGGTCGCCCCTAGGGATTTGAAATTGGAGAAACGGATAGGTTGGCTATTCCCCGCCGGGCCGCAGCTCCACCTCGACCGGCTGCCACATATCGCCGACCACATCGACATCGTCCATCGCCAGCGCATCGAGCGCCGCTTGCGCCAGGTCGCTGCGGTAGGCGTCCATGCCGGGTTCTTCGCTGATGACCAAGCCTTCAATCGAAACGGCGACAGTCTGCGCCCATAGGTCCTCGTCCATGATGCCGATGCCGGCGGGCGAGGGCCAGATCAACTTGCTGATCTCATTGAGCTGCCAGGTTTGGTGGCTTTCGCCGAGGGTCGAGCCATTATCCAGCACGATCTCGACGCATTCATCGGGATTGTCGCGGCAATGGATCCAGCCGCGGAAGCTCGCCTTTAGGAAAGCGACAGCGATGTCTTCGTTGCCCTCCTCCGCCAGCCAGTCCGCGTTGACGAAAACGTGGTCTTGCAGCATGGCGGTGCCGACATCGTTGAAGTCGATGACGTTCAAGTCTTCCGGCTGATAGAGCTCGCCGGTGTCGGGATTGACCGCTTCGAGGACCTGGGCGTATTCGTTGTAGGTCATGGCTTGGGCCGCGTCCAACTCGCCATTGAGCAGCAGCGACATATCAAAGGGCTGCTGGATGACAGTGACGTCATCGGCGTTTTCCGGATCAATATCGACCGCGCGCATGGCGGCGAAGAGCTCGTGCTCATTGCCGAAGCCCCAGGTGCCGATGCGCATGCCGGCAAAGTCCTCGACCGATTCGATGCCCGTGTCGACAAAGGAGACTTCCAGCGTACCGCTGCGCTGGAAGACCTGCGCGATATTGACTAGATTGGCGCCTCGCTCGTTGGATTCCAGCACCTTCGGAACCCAAGCCAGGCCGAATTCAGCGCCGCCGGAGGCGACTACCTGCTGCGGCACGATCTCAACCGCGCCTTCGAGAATGGTGACGTCCAAGCCTTCGTCTTCATAGAAGCCGAGGTCGACGGCGGCGAAATAGCCGGCGAACTGCGATTGCGCAACCCACTGCAATTGCAGCTTGATCGGCGTCATGTGGCCATCAGCTGAAACCAGCGTAAGGCCTAGGATCAGAACTAAAACAACTGACAAGACAGTTACTCTACGCATGACGGTTTTCCTCCATCTAATGAATACAATTGGCAGAATCGCTTCAAGCTAAATTATAGCCTATCGGTCATTGCGGCAACATTGTTGTGTATTAAGCTCCGTTCTGTTAACATCATGTTGTTGAGTTTGAACTGCGCGGAGACAAACATGGAAGCGGTCAATGCCAGTGAAGAGAGCCTCTCGGTGGAAAGAACCAAGACGCCAAGCGAACGCATCGCCACGCTGGAAGAGCGCTCCCAACATGCCGCGACCAAAGCGGAACTGCATCGCGCGCTGCTGTGGCTGTACGTCGCGGTGCTGACGACTTTGGGTGGACTCATGCTTCATTTGCAAAATACGACCCAAGCCGATATAGCGGAATTGCGCGCGTTGATGAACGAAATCTTGCAACGCCTGCCCCCCGGCTGATCGAACCACAAATCGCGCGGCGCATTCTCAAGCCGCCCCCCGAAAGGAAACGTGCCAGGGCATCAGTCGCCTTTCCGCAATCAACACCACCAGATAAAAGGAAATGCCGATGATTGACGCCATGAGAATGGCGGTCCAGGCTTTGGCGAAGTCGAAGGCGCCCGCTTCCTGCGTGATGTAAACGCCCAGCGTCGCGCGCGGTCCGCCGAAGAATTCCGCCACCACAGCGCCGATCAGGCTGAGCGCGCTGGCGACACGCAAGGCGCTGAAGATAAAGGGCAAGGCGTTCGGTATTCGCAAGCTGAACATGATGCGCGCCGGGGTCGCCGCGTAAGATCGCATCAGTTCCAACTGCTCCAAATCGACCAGCGTCAAACCGCGCACCGTATTGATCATGGTGGGGAAAAAGACGATGATCGCCACAATCGCCATCTTTGAAGCTGGGTTGGTAATGCCAAACCAATTGTTCATGATCGGCGCGAAGGCGATGATCGGCACCGAATTGGCCGCGATGGCGAAGGGCATGGTTGCCTCGCTGACGATGGTCCAGCGCGAGGTGATCAGCGCCACCAGAATGCCGCTTCCGCAGCCGATGATGAAACCACCGAATGCTTCCCAAAATGTCGCGCCGCTCGATTCAATGAGTATCGAACGTTCGTCCGGCGCCAGCCACAAGTCAACTTGCAGCATGAACTCGGCGAAGATGGCTGATGGCTTCGGCAAGAGGAACTGTTGAATATTGAAGAAGACGACGATGACTTCCCAGAGCAGGATGACGCCCACAGCGATGGCGATGGTCGGGAAATAGAAAGCGAGCCGGCGGCGGATGCTCGCCATCAGCGTCGCCGTGGTTTGCGCTTCAGCGGGCGCCATCAGTCCGCTCCCGGTTCCGACACGTACTGGCCCGACGACGGATCGGCCGACAAGGACCCGACGGCGTCGCGCAGCAGATCGCGCACTCTGGCGACGAGATCATGATAAGCCGGGTCGTTGCGCGTGCTGAAATCGCGCGGATAAGGCAGCGGATTGCCCACGATCTCGGTGATGCGCCCGGGGCGCGGGGACATCACCACGATGCGATTCGAAAGGAAGACCGCCTCGGCGATGCTGTGCGTGACGAATATGATCGTCTTGCGGGTTTGCTCCCAAATCTTCAGCAGCTCCAGGTTCATGCGTTCGCGCGTGAATTCATCCAGCGCGCCGAAGGGCTCGTCCATCAGCAGCACCGAGGGATCAAATGCCAGCGCCCGCGCGATTGAGACGCGCTGCTGCATCCCGCCCGAAAGCTGCCAGGGGAAGTGGTTGGCGAAGGCGCCAAGCTCGACCATTTCCAGCATGGCTTGGGCGCGCTGCTTTCGCTCCGATTTGGCATAACCCATGATCTCCAGCGGGAGCTGCACATTCTTCGTCACGCTGCGCCACTCGTAAAGAGTCGCCGCTTGAAAGACCATGCCATATTCGCGATCGAGGCGCGCGCGAGCCGGCGCCTTGCCATTTACCAGCAGTTCGCCTGCCGTCGGCTGAATGAGATCGCCAATCAGACGCATCAGGGTGGATTTGCCACAGCCCGAAGGCCCGATCAAGGAGACGAACTCGCTCGCTTCGATCTCCAGGTCAATATCTTGCAGGGCGATCACTTCTTCATCCGTGCCCGGATTAAAGACCTTGTGGATGCCCTTTGCCGAGATGGCGATGTCTTTGGATTCAGGTGACATGATACATTTCTACCCCTCACCCCCCGGCCCCCTCTCCCACAAGGAGAGAGGGGGAGCTTTGGCGGGCGACCTAGTAGGTCGCCCCTACAGATTTGCGCGGCGGCGGGCAGATAACCCCACCCCATCCCCCGGCCCCTTGCCCCAGCAAGCTAGGGAAAGGGAGCTAAACGCAGCGGGGCGGATAGTATTTTGTGTTGCCGCCGACATTGTCACGCGTGAGCCTCGCATTCTCGTCCAATGTAGAACCATCGTTTATGCACTCCCATCCTGCGCGCGGACGTAACGGCGCAGCGCCAAGCGTTCCGCCAGATTGACCGAGACGAAGAAGAGAATGCCCACGGTCGCCGCCATCGTGATGGAAGCCCAGAGCTTCGGCGTCGAGACCAGACTGTAATCCGAGCTGAAGTCGAGGATCGCCCGCCCCAGCCCGTCGCCGATGCCGGAAGGCAGCTCGCCGATGATGGCGCCGACCACGCTCGCGGTCGCCGAGACTTTGAGCGCCGTGAAAATATACGGCAGCGCTGCTGGCAGGCGCAGCTTCCACATGATCGTCCAGCGGCTCGAAGCGTAAGAGCGCATCAATTCGACCTGTTCCGCCGCCGGCGATTGCAAACCGCGCAATGTATTGATGGTCACCGGGAAGAAAGTCAGATAAGCGGCGATGACCGCCACCGACAGTTGACCTGCGCCGAGCCAGATGACCACCATCGGCGCAATCGCCAGGATCGGCACTGTCTGCGAAGCCACCACGTAGGGCAGCAGTCCCCGCTCCATCAACGGCGAATGGGCGAAGATCGTGCCCAATAGGAAGCCGAGCACGGCGCCAAAGACGAAACCGAAGATCGCCTCGCTGAAGGTGTAGATGCCCGCATCGGTCAGGATGCGCACGAGCAGCAATTCGCCGTTGCGGCGCGCCGGCTGCAGAAAAGCCTCGGCGATCATCTGCAAATGCGGCAGATTCAAGTCATTGAATATCTTCAAATCGAGCAGCACAAGATTGCGCGGCTGGCTGAGGAAGCGCGCATCGGCAAAATCGCCGGCGATCGTCGCGATTTTGCCGCCGAAGATATTGCGCAGGGCCGCGTTCTGCGGCGCGTCGTCCGTGCGCAGGGCGACGCTTAGGCGCCCGGGAAAGGCCGGCGCAATCGGCAGCACGGCGACGCCCTCGCGCCGATCCAGATTCGCCAGGTAGCGCAATTCAGGAAAAGGCAGCGCCTCGTCTTCATCGTCCTTGGGCGGGTGCGGCGGCATCAAATCATCAAGATCCTTGCGGTCGGCAATGACGTAATCCACCTCGCCGATGAGCAGCAATTCCAGCGCCCCTTCCATCGTCGCTTCGGTCTGATAGGTCCAGCTCTTCTGTGGCAGCAGAATCTTGTAAGACACGGACTCAGCGAAGGCTTTGCTCGCTTCCCAGCCGACCAGCAGGAAAGAAAGCGCCAAAAAGAATCCGACAACGCGGCTCGTTTTCCCGGGAGATAGCACGCTCGCGAACAAAACTGCCAGGATTGCCGCGATAAGTGGCGTCAGGGCGCCGCCGCCTTCAAACGAAGGGATCAAAAACAGAAGCCCGTCTAGCAATATCAGAATGACGAAGAAGAGGGCCGCTGTGCGCCGCGGACGAACGACAACAGCCATCAGGGTATAAACCAGCAGCAGCACAATCAGGCCGTAGTATGCGATGCGCATATTGCGCATGGCATTGTACAGGATATCGGGTTCCAGTTGGCGCGCGCCCAATTCGTTCGCCCAGTTCTCGGCGTAAATCGCAAGCGGCGAGAGAATCTCTTCGGGGTCGTTTCCGGTCTGGTCGGCCATCCAGGTCGCCAATCGACCCAAGGTGGATTCAAGCAGAGCCTCATCGTCCAGCGCCAAGCCGCCAAAGCTGCTCCACAGATTGAAGACCAGCGCCAAAGCCAAAAGCGTCAAGGCGATCTGAATTGGCTTCCACAATGGGCGAAATCGGGCATCTCGGGCTGTCTGCTCTACGGTGATGTCGGTCATAAATTTTCTTACTAAATTTAGATCATATCGAGTAAGGACGATCGAAGGTACGCCTCAACGATTCTACCCCATCCCCGGCCCTTCCCCAGTGAACTGGGGAAGGGAGACTCGCAAGCGAAATGGGGAAGCTCGGGTGCTGTATTAGTGGGATGTTCGCACTGCCTTGTTCTCGGCAACGATGCTCCCCCTTCCCTAGCTCGCTGGGGAAGGGGGTTGGGGGGATGGGGTGGAATAGGGTCGGTAGCATTATCAGTAGCGGACAAGCCTTATAGCACAAATGTTGAGCGAATTACGACACCTCTGCCAGCGCGCTGGCGACGATATCCATGGCCATGTCCATATCCTCCGCTGATACATTCAGATGGGGGGCGATCCGCACGACATTGCCGTAGAGGCCGCCCTTGCCCAACAGCAAACCCTTCTCCTTGCAGGTATCGACGAAGGCGACCGTCCGCCCGGCATCGGGCTCAATACCGCCGGGCTGGACGATTTCGAGCGCCTGCATCAGCCCCATGCCCCGCGCCTCGCCAATTATAGGAAACTCGGCGGCGAATTCAGCCAGCTTGCCGGCCATTCTTTCGCCTTGCGCCGCGCAATTGGTCGGCGTGTCATGCGCTTCCATGTATTCGATCGTCGCCAAGGTGGTCGCCATCGTCACCGGATTGCCGCCGAAGGTGGAAAAGGTCAAGCCGGCGACCGCGTCCGCGATTTCCGGAGTCGCGATGGTGCAGCCGATGGGGCTGCCATTGCCCATGCCTTTGGCGAAGGTCATGATATCGGGCTCGACGCCCCAATGCTCAATGCCACACCACTTCTCGCCGGTGCGCCCCCAGCCGGTCTGCACTTCGTCCGCGATAAAGACGCCGCCCGCCTCGCGAACAAGCGGCAGGATGCGGCGGAAGTAATCTTCGGGCGGCACGATGAAGCCGCCGGCGCCTTGAATCGGTTCAGCCATGAAGGCGGCGATACGGCCTTCGGTGCTCGTGGCGATTGTCTCTTCCAGATCTTGCACGCAGAGGTCGACCACTTGCTCGGCGGACAAGCCGGCCGGCGCGCGGAAGGTATAGGGATTGCGCACGTGTTTGATATAGGGATCGACCACGCCACCCAAACGCCAGGGCCGCTGCGCCGAAAGGCTCATCGCCAGCATCGAACGCCCGGAATAGGCATGGCGCAGGGTGATGACGATGGGATTGCCGGTAACCATGCGCGCCGCCAGCACGGCCGTCTCATTGGCTTCGGTGCCGCTGTTGCTGAAGAAACATTTACCCAGCCTGCCCGGCGTCAGCTCGGCGACCTTTTCCGCCAGCCGCACCATGCTCTCGTTGACGTAGATGGTCGACGTATGCTGCAGCTTCCGCAGCTGCGCCATGGTGCGCTCGCTGATCTCGTCATTGCAATGGCCGACGGAAACGGTCAGAATGCCGCCAAAAAAGTCAAGATACCGCTTGCCGTCCACATCCCAAATATACTGACCCTTGGCGCGGTCGGCGATCAAGGGATTGTCGCCGTGATAGGGAACAACAGCCGGAAACATGACTTGCCGATAGCGTTCCATGATTTCAGCAGACTTTGTCATTCAAGCTCTCCTCTTTCCCCTTCGTCCATTCATTCGACACGAGATTCCGACATTGCTCTTGCATATTCTCGCGCTTATGTCGTATAGTCTAGCATATTCCAACAGAGTGTCCAACCAAGAGCAACAAATTGCTACACTATGTACGATGACTCGAAGACTCTGCCCGCCTCGCCACCAATTCGCCGCCTATTCAAGGCACGCATCGCATTTGTCGCAACATGGTCAGCCGCAGCGAAGCGCTGACGCCAAACATAGGAATCCGATGAGCGAGCCAATGATGTACAATATGTCTCCATAAGAATTGTACATTAGTGGCAAAGGGTATCCAAAAACTGATGCCGGTTCGAGTATGATACTTCTACTCAAAGCAAGTTAATGTAGAGGCGACCCGCTGAGTCGCCCGAAGGAGCGAGAGATGAGCCGAACAGTCAAGAATTATGTGGACGGCGACTGGGTCGATTCAAGCGCGACCGATTTCTTCCCAGTTCATGATCCGGCGACCTGCGATTTGCTGGCGAACTGCCCCGATTCGACGCCGGAAGATGTGGACACGGCGGTGAAGTCGGCGAAAGCGGCTTTCGATGAATGGCGCAGCACGCCGGTATTGGTGCGGGCGCAATATATGCACCACTTCAAAGTCATGGTGGAAGACAACTTCGAAAAGGTCTCGCAGATTGTCGTGCGCGAGCATGGCAAAACCATGGACGAAGCCCGTGGCGAGGTGCGGCGCGCCATCGAAAGCATCGACTTCGCCATGAGCGTGCCGGTGCTCATGCGCAGCGATGGGCTGGAAGACATCAGCTCCGGCATTGACGAAACCACGGTGCGGCAGCCGGCCGGCGTCTTCGCGGCGATCACCCCCTTCAATTTTCCCTTTATGGTGCCGCTCTGGTTCTTGCCGACGGCGATAACCTGCGGCAATACCTTCATCTTGAAGCCATCGCCCCAGACGCCGCTCGCGACCGAATATCTCTTCGAGATGCTTGATGAGCTGGACTTGCCCGAAGGCGTGGTCAATTTGGTCAATGGCGGCGTGCCATCGGCGACGGCTTTGATGGAACATCCGGATGTCACGGGCGTGTCTTTCGTCGGCTCAAGCCCGGTGGCGAAGATCATCTACGAGACCTGTACGCGCAATGGCAAGCGCGTTCAAGCGCAGGGCGGCGCCAAGAACTACATCGCCGTGATGCCCGATGCCGATATC
>WTGC01000058.1 GCA_011523705.1 Chloroflexota bacterium
GGGGTAAGAAAACCGCCGGGGGTGGGGGTAAAAAAGCCGCCCTGACCCTCCTCGTCGCCACAGAAACCGGCTGGGAGAACCTCTGCTGGCTGATTACCCAAGCGCAGCATCAAGCGCCGAAGGGCGAAGGTCTGCTGCGCTTCGAGCAGCTGGCAGGGCGGACTGCCGGGCTGATCGCGCTATCCGGCGGGCGCGAAGGGGAGATCGCCCGCGCCTTGGAAGTCGAAGGGATGCGCGCCGCCTGTGAGACCGCGCGGCGATATGCGGCGCTCTTTGACCCGGGCTGCTTCTTCATCGAGCTGCATCATCATCGCCGCCCTTATGATGACCAGCGCCTCGCTGCCCTGGTCGAATTGGCGGAGTCGCTGAAGCTGGGCTATGTGGCGGCGAACCACGTCCACTATCCCACGCCAGACGAAAAACCCCTGGCTGATGTGGTAGCCGCCATCCGCCACAATCGCAGCTTGAACGAGGCGCGCGGGCAGCTCTTCCCCAATGGGCAGCACTACTTGAAGCCGGTTGAGGAGATGGCGGCGCTCTTCCAGCGTCATCCGCGGGCTTTGAGCAACACGCTGCGCATCGCGGAAGCTTGCCGCTATCAGCTGCCCTCCCAATTGCAGGCGCTGCCGCAGTATCCGCTGCCGGAGGGCATGAGCGCGCAGAGCTTTCTGAGCGAGCTTTGCCGCGGCTCGGATCGCTATCGCCCGCACATGGCAGAACGCCTGCGGCATGAATTGCACATCATCGAAACGATCGGGCTGGCCAATTATTTCCTGGTCGTCTGGGATATTGTGCATTTCGCCTGGGAGCGCGGCATTCGCTGCCAGGGGCGCGGCTCGGCCGCCAATTCGGTGGTGGCTTATCTGCTCAAGATCGCGCCGATCGACCCGATTGAGCACCGCCTGGTATTCGAGCGCTTCCTGTCGGAAGAGCGGCAGATGACGCCCGACATCGACATGGACTTCGACGCCGAGACGCGCGAGGAGGTCATTCAGTATCTCTACCAGAAATATGGGCGCACGCACGCGGCCATGGCTTGCACCTTCGTCACCTACCGCCACCGCAGCGTCATCCGCGATGTGGCGAAAGCCTGGGGCTTCGCGCCGGCCATGCACCCGATCTTGCGCGATCATTGGGAAGAGCGCGGCGAAAATACCCCGGCGCATCTGGGACTCTTCTTTGACATCTGCGAGCAACTGCTGGGCAATGTCCGCCATATCGGCATCCACAACGGCGGCGAGATCATCTCCGATGTGCCGCTCTCGCGCCGCTTGCCCACCGAGCCTGCTGCGATGCCCGACCGCACCGTTGTGCAATGGGACAAGGAAGCGCTGGAAGACGCCGGCATCATCAAGATTGATGTGCTGGGCTTGCGCATGCTGGCGGCGATCAGCGAAATGGTCGAGCGGGCGGGCATCGACGCCGAAAGCATCCCCTTCGATGACCCGCGCGTCTACCAGATGATCACGGAAGCCAAGACCTTCGGCGTCTTTCAATGCGAGAGCCGCGCCCAGATGAACACCCTGCCGCGCCTGAAACCGACGCGCTTCCTCGATCTGGTCATCGCCATCAGCCTGATCCGCCCCGGTCCCATCATGGGCAATATGGTCCATCCCTACCTGCGGCGGCGGCGCGGCGTTGAAGAAGTCAGCTATCTCGATGAGCGTCTGAAACCGGCGCTGGAAGAGACCCTGGGCGTCATCCTCTGGCAGGAGCAGGTGCTGAAGGTGGCGCACGATATCGCCCGCTTCAGCCACGGGCAGGGCGAGATGCTGCGCCGCGCCCTGGGCAGCAAGTATTCGTTTCAACTGCTTGACCAACTGGAGACGGTCTTCATGGAAGGGGCGCTGGAAAACGGCGTGGATGAAGAAGTGGCGGCGACGATCTTTGCGCAACTGCGCGGCTTCGGCGCTTATTCCTTCGCCAAGAGCCATGCCGCCAGTTTCGCCGTGCTGACTTATCAATCGGCTTGGTTCAAATATCATCATCCGGCGATCTTCTACGCCGCCATTCTGAATCACCAGCCGATGGGCTTCTGGTCGCCCAGCACCCTGGTCTACGATGCCATGCGCCAGGGGATCCGCGTGCTGGCGCCCGATATCAACCACAGCGCCGCCGATTGCAGCGTGCAAGACGGCGCCATCCGCATCGGGCTCAGTTACGTCAAAGGGCTGAAGAGCCACCGGCTGGATCCGCTGCTGGCTGAGCGCGCGCGCGGACCTTTCGCCGACTTGGGCGATTTCATCCGGCGGGTCAAATTGCCGCTGCGCTTGATCGAGCGGCTGATTCAGGCGGGCGCGCTCGATCGCTGGCATCGCTCGCGCCATCAATTGCTCTGGGATGCGGGCTTGCTTTACAAAGCGCGCGGGCGTTTGCCCCTGCGCCTGAGGACGCCCAAGGTTGAATTGCCCGAGCCGACGGCGCTGGAACGCCTGAACATGGAATTCGGCGCGACCGGTTTATCGACCGAGCATCACCCCATGCAATACTTCCGCAAGTTTTGTGATGAGCGGGGCATCCTGCATAGCAAGGGGATGATGCGGGCGCGTGAAGGGGCGCTGGTTGAAACCGCTGGCATGGTGGTCATCATCCAGGCGCCGGAGACGGCAAAAGAGATCCGCTTCATCACCCTGGAAGATGAATTCGAGTTGATCAATGTGGTGGTCTTCCCCGATATGTATCAGCGGACGCGCAAGATCATCCGCGGGGAGCGCTTCTTGTGGTTCAAAGGTGTGGTCGAGCGCGACGAGACGGTAACGACCTTGCGGGCGACCGGTGTGCGCACTTTGCCGCTGGAGACGCCCAACCTGCCGAGCTTGCCGCGCTGGCGCAGCCACATGAGCGTGCCGCCGCGGGCGGATAGCGGCATCCGATGAACTGCCGGCTCGCCGGGCTCACAGCGCGCTCAGACCTCTATTGGATTCGCCTGTCGCGACACCGTCAATTCCCGCATGCGCGCGAAGACGCCCATGTAGTGACCGCCGCAGCCGACCCAATCGCCGCTCCACTGACCCGGCGAATGACCGGCCATCACGATGAAGTCGCGCCGCTCCAGATCCGGAATCGCCTCGATGAGCGGAATATAGGCGCGCTCAACCAGTTCGGCCGGTCCGTCTAGATCCTCAAAGGGCGACGCCAGATGAATCACGCAGTCGGCGGCGAAGACCTCGTTCAATTGCGGCAAAAGGCGCGCCGGCTCGATATCGTATAAAGCGGCGCGAAGGATGTTGACGCGCTCTTTGTTGGCATTGTGAATGCTGCTAGTCATGCTGGTTTCCGCCGATCCCTTGCCTTGCATGCGCATTTATGTTACCATTTCGGAAATCGATTTCCTATATGTCATACGTTTGTCAAGAGCGCAGCGTTAATCGATATGCCGCTTACAATCGAAGATCTCGCCAAAGAGTTGGGCCTGTCCCGATCAACCATTTCCAAGGCGCTGAATGACCGCCCCTACGTGTCGCACGAGACAAAAGCGCGGGTCTTGCGCACCGCCCATGAACTCGGTTATCAGCCATCAGCCGCCGCGCGCAACCTTCGCCGCCAGCGGACGAACAAAATTGGGCTGGTCGTCACCTATCCCATTCACCGCGTCTCCGACTTCCTTGCCGAGCTCATACCGGGCATGGCGACTGTCGCTGAAGAAGCTGAATACAACCTGATTCTCTATGCTTCGATGGTCGGCAGGGTAGAGCGGATCAAGAGTCTCTGCCGCTCGCGCGAGGTGGACGGCATCATCATCGCCTGGCCGCCGAGCCTGAGCGAGACCGTGGCGCTTTCGCAGCTTCTGGCGGATGAAGACATGCCGCATATCTTCTTGCCGCGCCGCGTGCCTCATGAGGCCGTTTCGTATGTGGCGGCTGATCATGTGCAAGGCGCGCGGCTGCTGACCCAACACCTGATCGCATTGGGTCACCGGCGCATCGGTTTCGAACGTCTGCCGGAAGTCTATGAAACCGATGATGACCGTCACGAGGGATACGCCCAGGCGCTGCGCGAAGCCGGCATCCCTTATGATCCCGCTTTGGTGGTTTCGGCGAATTCGCAGGATGCTGATTACGAAAGGCGTTCCTTTGACGCTTTCCAGGCGCTGGATGAACCGCCGACAGCGATCCTGTTCTTCACCGACCCGCTGGCGATTCGGGCGCTTTCGCATGCCAAGGCGCGTGGCATTCGCGTGCCGCAAGACCTGTCCCTGGCCGGATACGACGGCATTCTGTCAACGGGCGTGACCGAGCCGGCGCTGACAACGGTTCGACAGTCGACAGCCGAGATGGGTGAATTGGCGGCCGCAAGCCTGCTAAAGCTGATTTCAGCCGGCGGCGCGGAACCGCAGCAACACATCCTGCCGGTGGATTTGATCGTCCGCGGCTCGACCGGTCTAAATTCGAGGGCATGAACATGAAGGCCTCGCTTCGCTGCGCCCTAGTTTTGGAAAAGGTGGCAGTCGCTTCTTCCAAGCGCGCCTTTTTGTATCGTACGCAGAGTACATGTCTAACATAATGAGGAGCATGTTATGCGCAAGTTACTTGTCCATTTGTCCATGCTGGGATTGCTTATTGGCATCCCCGCATTCGCCCAGAGCGGAGACACCTGCAATATCGAGCCGCCGGCCGAGCCGGTGACGATCGAGATGATCAGCTGGCCCTTCGCCATTACCGAGTTCTACGCTGCCGAAATGGAAGCCTGCAGCGAAGTAGAAAATCTCACTGTCAATACCAACCTGCTGGATTCGGCCTCGCTGCGGGAGCAGGTCGCCCTGGCATTGTCCGGCGGCGGCGATTCGCCCTATGACATCCTGCACGGCGCCAACGGCCAAATAGCCGATTGGGGCGCGCCTGGCTGGGTCATGCCGCTCAACGATTTGATCGAGAAGTACTGGGATGAGTACGACCTCGGTGATATTCCGCAAGGCTACTGGGATAGCGCCAGTTACAACGGCAATATCTACGGCGTGCCGGTGGTCGGCAATACCCTTCACCTGGTCTACCGCATCGATGTCTTCGAAGAGAATGGCTGGCAAGTTCCGGATACCTATGATGACCTGCTCAACTGGTGTGACGAAGTTGGCTTGGGCAACCCGGATTGGGAATTGATCTACGCCATGGATGTCTCGCGCTCACGCGCCTGGGAGCTGGAATTCTTCATGCTGCTGCGCGCCATGGGCGGCGATTATCTCGATGAAAACAATATGCCCGCCTTCAACAGCGACGAAGGCATCGCCGCGGTCGACTTGATGATCGAAACCGTCAACCGCTGCGTTGGCGCCGATGGCGTCGCCTACGGCTTGAACGAGATTCAGGTGGCGATGGGCAACGGCGGCCTGCCGCTGACCAAGATCTGGGCCAGCCGCGCCGCCACCATGGCTGATCCCGAACGCACCGATCTGGGCGATGTCATCGGCTATGCGCCGGCGCCGAGCGTCGTCGAAGGCGGTCCGCGCGCTGGGTCGGCCTGGCTCGATTTCTACTTCATCCCGACCAACACCACCAACGATCCCGACCTGGTCTTCCAGGTGATCATGGAAACGGCTGACGCCGCCAGCCAGCAAGCGGCGGCCGCCGTCGGCTCGACCACGCGCAACTCGGCTGCCGAATATGGCGGACCCTACCTGCCGGCCGCCAATGAGACGATTGGCAACGGCATCGGAAACTACGCCGTGAATCCAGCGGTTTCCATCGCTATCGCCAAGCTGGAGCAGTATCTGCCGTTGGTATGGCCCGGCGACATGAGCGCCGAGGAAGCGCTGGAAGCAGCCGCCGCCGACTACGTCACAGAAGCGACTGCTCAGGGATACATTGAGGGTTAGGACTGATTCTACCCCTCCCCCAGCCCCTCCCCATCGCAATGGGGAGGGGAGTTTTTTGGGCGAGTCTTCAATGATACGCATTGGTGTCGGCCACGGCAAAATCTCCCCCCAACGCATTGGGGTCGCGTAGACACAGACCCGTCGAGGGAGATTTAGAGGGGGGTAAAACATATTGTGAAACGCAACACCTTCTTCGCCTTCGCCTCGCCCAGCATCCTCGTCATGCTGCTGCTGATGGTTGTGCCCCTCTTGATGGCTTTGTGGCTCGCCATGCAATACATGACCTTCCGCAACATCACCGCGCCGGAATTCGTCGGTTTGCGCAATTACATCGAAATCCTGGACGATCCGCTCTTCTGGCGCTCGTTCAACTTCACCGCGCTCTATATCGCCATTGTCGTGCCGAGCTGGGTCGTGATTGGCTTTATCATCGCCCTCTTTCTCGACCAGGTCTCCGGCCTGGTGCGCGGCGTATATCTCTCGATATTCCTGCTGCCCTTCATCATCGTGCCGGTCATCGGCACCATTATGTTCAAGCAACTCTGGGAGCCGTCCGGCTTGTTAACCTGGATTTATCAGGAACTGACCGGGACACGCTTTCGCGTCAATGAGACCTCGGTCAAGACACTGATTATTATCTTCGGCATCTGGTATGTCACGCCTTTCACCATCGTCGTCTATTTCGCCGGCTTGCAGACGCTGCCAGCGGAAATGATTGAAGCGGCATCCATCGATGGCGCCAGCCGCCTGCAAAAGATCCGCCACATCGTGATCCCCTACGTCAGTTCGCTCACCGTCTTCATCTTGTTGTTTTCGATCATGGATTCCTACCGTGTCTTTGACAGCGTCTTTGTCTTGTCCGAACTGAATCCGCAATTCAAAGCCGATACGGTCATGACCTATACTTTCCTGACCGCGATGCAGTTTCAGCGACTGGGCAAGTCCAACGCGATGGCGATCTTGACCGTCATCGGTATTATGGTCGTGCTCGTGCCCTTCCTTTATATGATGTACAAAGAACAGATCGCGGAGCGCTAGCATGGACCGTGTCAACAGCCCGGCGGGCCGCGTCTTCGTACATATCGTGCTGGTCATCTTCGCTATCTACAGCCTGGCGCCCTTTTTCTGGACAACCTTGCAGTCATTCAAGACCTTTAAAGATGCCTTTTCGCGCGTGCCGGTATTCATATTCCAGCCCACATGGAAGAATTACGAGGAAGTCTGGATTCGCTCGCTGCCTGAGGCCGGCTCGTCTTTCGGCTACTTCATTTTGATGGCAGCGGTCATCATCACTTGCCTCATGCTCTTCGCCCGCTACATTCCAGTGAACTCCACCTGGATATACATCGGCGGCTTGATCGGTTATGGCCTTTTGCTCTGGGCGATCCCGCAATTGGTCTATATGCAGAAGTACTACAAGTATTTTGTCAACACCATTATCGTCACCGTATTCACCATCCTCACGTCGATAAGCATCGGCTGTTTGGCTGGTTATGCCTTGGCGCGCTACGCCGGCATGGCGGCGGTTGTCATTCTCATCGCGGCGCTGGCTTTCCGCGCGCTGCCTCGGCTGGCTTTCGTGCTGCCCTATTTCTGGATCGGCTCGCTGACCAATCTGCTCGATACGCATATCCTGGTGATCATCGCTCTGGTCGCGGTCAATCAGCCTTTCACGATCTGGATGCTGCGCAGCTTCTTTATGGAAGTGCCGAAGGATTTGGAAGAGTCGGCGATGGTCGATGGCGCCAACCGCTTGACCTCCTTCCTGCACGTCATCGTGCCGGTGGCTTGGCCCGGCATCATCTCGACCGCTTTATTCACCCTGCTGCTGGCGTACAATGAATTCTTGCTGGTGCGCGTCCTGACGCAAACCAACTGGACGCTGCCGGTTGCTATTTCGCGCTACACCGGGGCAGAAGACCCGGCGCAGCTGACGCTGGCGGCGGCCGCTTCAGTCTCGGCGACGATTCCGATCATCGTCGTGATACTCTTCTTTCAGAAGCATCTGGTCAAAGGCTTGTCGGCCGGCGCGGTCAAGGGCTAGCGATGGCCGGGTGGCGCAAGGGGCGCATCGATACCCCTCACCCCCGGCCCCCTCTCCCACAAGGGGCGCACGTAGACATTGCGCTTCGAGAGGGGGAGCGTCGCTGCGTACGAAATAGCCAAGTAGCGGACAAGCACTGTAAGGGCGCCCTATCAAATCGCCCACCAAAAGGCGAATTGTAGGGGCAAACCCTGCGCCGCCCGCCAAAGCGCATAATGTAGGGGCGAGGCGGCGACTCGCCCACGATCATAAGCGGACAACTCGCCAGTGAGTCGATAGCTAGGAGAATTCAAATGGCAGTGTCACCATCGCAGCAGAACCGGCAGACAGTCAGCGCATTCTGGGGGGCGATGAATGACGCGGACGCATGTCAGATCTCAGATATTATCAAGACTTATACGCATGAAGACATCGCCTGGTACGGACCGCAACCGTACAACGAGATTCAGGGCGCCGACGGGCTTTTCGACCGTTTCTGGAAGCCGCTCTTGCATTCATTCTCCGATCTACAGCGTGAGTGCGATGTGCTGCTGGCGGGACGTTACCGTGAGCAAGACTGGGTGAGCGCATCCGGCTACTTCAGCGGGACCTTCGTCGAAGATTGGAATGGCATCGCCGCGACCGGCGAAAAGGCGCTGATTCGCTTCGGCGAGGTCATGTCGCTGGAAGCCGGCAAGATCGTCAAGACCTACTTTCTGCTCGACCTCCTTGACGTGATGCAGCAGGGCGGCTTTCAGCTGGGCTGGGATGCGCCGGCGATCGAAGGGCTGCGTCCCAAGGTAAAGATCGGCAGCGGCGTCCTGCAGAGCGAGCAAGACCCGGAGGAGACGCGCAAAACACTGCTGTTGGTGGAGGCGATGCTCTTTGGCTTGGTGCGCAAAGATCAGCCGATGGAACTTTATTGGGATCCGGAAATGGTCTGGAACAGCCCTAGCGGCGTCGGCAGCGCGCGGAGTCTCGACGAGTTTCTCGACAGGGTCCACGAGGTGTTCCTGCACGGCTTGTCGGGGACTTGGGAGGGTTCACATAATGCGCGCTACGCCGAAGGGCGTTTCGCCGTATCCACCGGTTGGCCCAGCCTGGTCGCCGTACACAATGGCGAGTTCCTTACTATCCCGGCTACCGGCAACAGGCTGCATTGGCGGATTATGGACTTTTGGGAACGCAGCGGAGATCTGCTCCTCACAAACTGGGTGCATATCGACATGATCCATGTCTTCAAGCAGATGGGTGTTGACGTGTTTGAGATGTACCGCCGCTATCGTCGGGAGCGGAGTGTTCACAAGAGCTAAGGGCTGCGGCGCGGGACGAGAAACTCGCTGGCAATGCCGTGGCAAGCCCAAACAGCAGCGATATTGCGCGACTCTCGGCATTCGCCACCCAAGTGCAAGCCCGCGATACCACTCTGTTCAAAAGGTCAAACACGAGTAAGGAAACGCAGGCTTGCGATTGCCTTATGCTTTGGGCTTGTATCGATAAGCGGGATCGTCGATTGCTTTGGGACCAAGGGTGTTGCGCAGCGTGCCGATGCCTTCGACTTCCAGCTCGACGACATCGCCCGGCTGCAGGTAGCGCGCTGACGCAACGCCGCGCGCGATCGCTTCGGGGACGGAGCCGCCCGAGACCGTGCCGCTGCCCAGTACATCGCCCGGCACGATGCGGCTGTCCCTGGAAGCGCGCTCGACAAAATCACCCCAGCTGTGATGCGCGGCGCCGCCGTCGCCCCCATCTAGCCAGACATCGTCGTTGACGCGGGCCGTGCATTTGACCTGCAACCGGTCATCACGCAGATAGGGCGCCAATTCGTCGGTCGTCACCAGCCAGGGGCCGAGGACGGTGGCGCTGTCCTTGCCCTTGGCCGGACCGAGCCCTACCGCCATTTCGTCAAACTGCAAATCGCGGGCGCTAAAGTCATTGAAGATGCAGAAGCCGGCGATATAGCCCAGCGCGTCGGCGGCGGCGATGTCGCTCCCCTCGCGCCCGATGACGCAGCCGAGCTCCAGCTCAAAATCCAGCCGGTTCGTCGCCGAGGGAAACGGCGCCACGTCCTCATGCCCAAAGATGCGCAGGGTGTTCGAAAAGTAAAATATAGGCAGCCGGTACCAGGCCTCGTGCAGTTCTCGCGCGCCTTGTCCGCTGGCATGACCCTCATAGCTGAAGAAGTCGCGCACAGTCGGTGGCTGCAGCACAGGAGCGCGCAGCCGAACCATCGGCAATGGCACAGCGGGAGCCGCGATGTCGCTCGCCAGCGCGTCACGCACGCGCTCAATCGGCGAGTCGGGGAGTTCGAGCAGGGCGCGCACATCGTACAAGGTGCGCTCGACGCCAAGCAGGGCGGAGACATCGACCACCAGATTGTCACTCAGAACGCCGCAGCGCGGTCCGCTGCCGGAGTCGTAGGTCAGAAGTTTCATATATGGCGATTCCCAATGTTGAATGAGTGAACTTGCGTCAATCCAGCTTCTCAAGCGGCGGATGATCGCCGAAGATCAACTCTGGACCAGCAGAAGGCGCCGCCCAGCCGACCGCGTTGGCGATCACCCGCAGCACCTCGGGCTGATAATAGATCGGCAGGGTCTCGTGGCCCGGCCGGAAATAGAAGACTTTGCCGCGCCCGCGATGATAGCAGCAGCCGCTGCGGAAGATCTCGCCGCCTTGAAACCAACTGACGAAGACCAGCGTATCCGGCGCCGGCACGTCAAAGGGCTCGCCATACATCTCGGTCTGCGGAAGCTCGAAGTATTCGGGCAAGCCGCTGGCGATTGGGTGACCTTGCTCGATCACCCTGATGCGCTCTTTTTCGTCGGCCTCGCGCGTTTTCAGCATGCAGGAGGTGCCCATCAATTTCTTGAAGATCTTGGAATAATGCGCGGAATGCAGCGCGATCAGACCCATGCCGCCCATGTTGACGCGTTCATGCACTCGGTCGACGATTTCGTCACTAACCTGGTCGTGGGCGGCATGACCCCACCAGGTCAAGACATCGGTCTCAGCCAGGACGTCTTCCGTCAAGCCATGCTCCGGCTCATCCAGCGTCGCCGCGCGTACAGTAAAGCCCTGCTCGCGCAAGTGATCGGCGATGACCCTGTGCATGCCAGCGGGATACACTTTGTGAACGCCTTCAGTCGCGTTGCGGGCGCGCTCGTCACTGAATCCGTAGGCCTGTAGGCGCGCCTTGACATCGGCGTGGCGCTGTGGATTCTCATGCCAGAACTCGTTCCACACCGTCACGCGAATAGGGTCTGACATGGGCTAGGCTCCTTCCTGAAGCGCTTCGCCGAAAACGGCGCGTACTTCTTCCCGCATTTCGTCAACTCGCGTCCAGACTTCGCGCGTGCGCTGGAAGACATCCACTGGGTAGCCGCTTTGCAGCATGATGGGACCGTCAAAGCCGTTGTCGCGCGCGATTGTCAGGCAGCGCTGAAAGTCTTCGCTGATGAGATCGCCCTTCTCGTCGACCTCCGCCCAGGCGTGTATTGAGGTCGCGCGCGGCATGATCGCTTCAAGGGTCTCATATTTGTCCGGACCTCTGGCGTTGCCGAAGTCGGCAATCACGCCGTAGTCACGTTCGGCCTGTTGGAGAACACCCAGCAGATCGCCCGCCTTCAGGTTGAAGCGCCGGTAATTTTCAGTGGCTGGCTTCAGCCCTAGATCCACGGCGTAATCAAAGAGTTCGCGAAAAGCTTCGCCGCTGGCGCGAATCGTCTCTGGCGTCGGTTCGCCATCACCCGGGACATAGCGCACGCCGCGCGCGCCCAGTTCGAGGGCGATCTCCATCCAGCCTTTGATATGCGCGATGCCGGTTTCCTGCTCGGCGGGGTCCGCGCTGTCAACGTCCCCGGTGTCGATCAGCAGCTGAAATAGCTCCACGCCCGCGTCCTCAAAAGCGGCGCGCAAATCAACCAGATAACCGTGCTCAATGCTCGGCAAATGATAAACACTCAGGTCGAATTCATGAAAGCCATGCGCGGCCGCCATGGCCGGCACATCCAGCAGGTCGATGGTCGCCGGCTCGACCGGAGCGCCTGTCTGCTGCCCACTGGCAGCGTCCAACTCGTACATCGGTTTGCCCAGCGCCTTGGTCAAGGTTACCGTGGATACTGCTGCGCTAACCATTGCATTCTTCCTTTCCTAGCGCCGCGGCGGCTGAGCCTCAGCCGGCAAAAGCGTCGCCGAATACTGCCTTCACTTCGCCCCGTAATTCGTCGACGGCATCCCACATCTCACGCGAGTCGCGATACTGCTGATATGGTTGCCCGCCCAAGAGCATGACCGGACCATCAAAGCCGTTCTCGCGCGCCATGTTCAGGCAGCGTTTGGAATCCTCATCATTGATCACGCCGTCCTCGTCGATCGCCACCCACTGATGTATAGCGGTCGCCCGCGGCATCAGCTTGGCCAAGGTATCGTATTTCTGAGGTCCCTTCGCGTTGCCGAAATCAGCGACTAAGCCGTAATCGCGCTCGGATAGATCGAGAACGCGCAAGAGGTCGTCAGCCTCATTGTTGAAGAATTTGTAGTTTTCGGTGGCTGGCTCCACGCCGCATTGGACACTGAAATCGTATAGTTCGCGGAAGGCCTCAGCGCTCTGGTTGATCGTCGCTGGCGTGGGCGCGCTATCGCCCGGCACATAGCGGACGCCGGTTGATCCCAACTCGGAAGCGATCTCCGTCCAGCGTTTGGTCAGCGCGATCCCGGCGCTGCGTTCATCAGGGTCGGGGCTGCCAACCTCGCCGATGTCTATCAGCAGTTGATACAGTTCGACATCGGCTGATTCAAAGGCGGCGCGCAATTCGGCCAGGTAACCCGGCTCGATATTGGGAATATGCTGAATGCAGAGATCGACGCAGTTGATGCCATGCGCAGCCACTTCGCCGGGGAAATCGAGCAATTCAAGGGTCGGCGCCCCCCGGAATGAGCCCGAGACGCTCTTGTGACCATCGTCCAATTCAAACCAGGGATCCCCCAAGGCATCGGGCAAATGCAACGAGAAACTGGATAATCCTGCGCGCGCCATGTGATTCTTCCTTTCAATATACCTTTCCACCTAGAAGCGTATGCCAAACTTTACCACTTTCTCCGGTTCATTTACCACCAAGTCCCAAACCGCGGGACCTTCGTCCAGCGATACGAGCGGCTGGATCAAACCTGGGGCGGTCAGCGCGCCCTGGCGCATCATGCTGATGATGGCATCGTAAGCGCGATATTCATCCCAACGCGAGTAATCGCGCGGCTTATGCCCCAGAAAGCAGCCGTGCGGCACGATCATCGTCAGGCGATTGCGGTGAAACTCGCGCCCCAGCCAAAGGTCCCGTGCCTCCCCTTGGTAAACGCCGCTGGCGCAGATCATGCCTTCCATCCGTGTCGCGCGTATCGCGCTTTGTAAACCTTGATACGTCGCGCTCAGCTCTATTGCCACATCGACGCCGGGCCCGCCGGTCAATTTGTGGATCTCCAGCGCGGCATCGGCATCGAAGGGATCGAGGGCGTGATGCGCGCCATACTCCAGCGCCAACTCGCGCCGCTTCGGCAGTGGGTCAACGGCGAAGATTCCCTCTGCGCCACTCAAAGCCGCCAGGCGCACCGTCAGCAGACCAATCGCGCCCAGGCCGATGACGGCGACGGTGTCGGCGAAGCGCACGCTCGATTCGCGGATGCAATGGAAGGAGACAAATGCCGGCTCAAAGCAAAGCGCCGTCAGCGGATCGATCTCGCCCAAAGGCCAGATGCAGCCATCCAGCCAAAGCGGTGGTCCATCCCAGGGCAGTTTGCGTAGCGTCGTGATGGTGTTGGTCTCGCTGACATCCAGAAAGCTGATGATTCGATCCCCAACCTTCCAGTCCGAGACTTCGGCGCCTCGCTCGATAATGGTGCCGACGCCGCTGGTGCCGACTGCGGCGCTGCTCAGGTCATAGCGGCCGTCCGCCCCTTCCTCAGGAAGGAAGAGACGCATCTCCTCATCCCATATCTGGCCGCGCTCGCTGCTGCCATCCATGATCGCCAGCGGCGTGCCATGCTTGCCCGAGGCATATTCGGTCTTGACCCGCACTTCATGGGGCGCGAGCGGCTGCTCGTCGTATTCAATTAGCCCAACTTTATATCCACCAGTGAATGCCAGCTTACGCGGCATATTGTCTCCGTTTCAGTCCGCCGTTTTCGTCGGGCTCCTCCTCGAAGCGCGGTATCTAAGAGCGCCCTGATGCTTCGGGATCGCGTAGACACGGACCCGTCGGGAGGGGGTAGGGGGAGGGGTTGGCGTTCAGTCGCACCCCGCCGCCCATTTAACCGCATTGGCGATGACCTGCTGCACTTCGCTCTGATAGTAAATCGGGTAGGTTTCGTGCCCGGGCCGGAAGAAGAAGACCCGCCCGCTCCCACGCTGAAAGCAGCAGCCGCTGCGGCAGACCTCGCCGCTCGGCCAGGAACTGATGAAAACGATTGAATCGGGAGCGGGAATATCAAAGGGCTCGCCATAAATTTCCGTCTGCGGCACGACGAAGGACGTCTCCAAACCGCGGGCGATGGGATGCCCTGGCTCAATCACCCAGAGCTTTTCCGGCGTGCCACCCACCAGAGGCGTCAAGCTGCAGGTCGTTCCCATCAGCTGTTTGAAGACCTTTGATCCGGCGCCCCAGTGCAGCGCGATGAAACCCATGCCGCCGTCCACGATGCGCTGATAAACGCGCTCGGCGATCGCATCGTCGACATGGTCGTGGACCATGTGCCCCCACCAGATCAGCACATCGGTATCATCAAGCACCGATTGGCTCAAGCCATGCTCCGGTTCATCGAGCGTCGCCGTGCGTACGGAGAAACCCCCCTCGCGTAAGGGAGCGGCAATTGCCTCGTGAATGCCGTCGGGATATATCGCGCGGACACCCTCAGTCTCTTCGATTGCGCTCTCGTGGCTGTAGCCGTGGCTCATCCAGGACGTTCGCACATAATCCCAATGGATGGGATTCTCGTGCCAGAACTCGTTCCAGACTGTTACGCGGATGGGAGCTGTCATGCGCTGTCTTCACCGAATACCGCGTGGACTGCCGCCCGAAATTCGTCGACGCCGCTCCAGAGATCGGGCGCCCAAGCGAAGTTGTCCATTTGATAAGCGC
>WTGC01000199.1 GCA_011523705.1 Chloroflexota bacterium
GGGGATATGAGAATCACCAAGATCTCCGTGAAGGGCTTGTTCGGGATGTTTTATCACGAGATTCCGCTAAATCAGGAGTCTCGGATTACGATCATTCATGGTCCGAACGGGGTGGGAAAGACGGTCTTAATGCGGATGGTGCATGGGCTATTTCATTATGAATATGAATACATTGACAGTATTCCATTCGACCAGTTGCGTATGGATTATGTCGATGGGACGATTCTCACCATCGAAAAGCAACCGAAGGGTGAGGACAAGGACGAATCATCAAGATTGCTTATTGAGTGCATTTCTGTGTCTGGAGACAGGCACACCCCATTTGTTGTCAAAGTCGCGGACATATTTTTGCTTCGTGATGTAGTCACAAAGCTGTTACCTCATCTAACCGCATTCGTCAACCCAGGCGGAGGTATATTTTGGGTGCCGAATGAGAAGCCTCGAACGAATATAAGATCCAAGATGCTGGATATAAGACTCGGGTATCGCGGCTCCAAAATTGTTACAAGACAACTATTGCTACAGCACTTTCCTGATATCCATTCAGAGGTTTATGGGAATATGCCAGATTGGTTTCAAGAGATTCAACGTCGCTTTAGGATTGGGCTCATTTCTACTTCGCGATTAAGTCAGGAGGTGAATGAAAGGGACGTTGCACTGGCAATGGATCGATATTTCCAAGCGCAGCGTGAAGATTCTCCATCCGTGGTATTTCCGGGCACGTATGACGCAATTGGCGGAATTAGTGATTCCTACCTTGCAACCACTTCATTTTTGTTGAGTGACGGGGAGTATTTGCACAGGCAACTAGATCTCCAAGAAGATATAGAGCAACTCAGTACGATCTTACGGCATCTCGAAACTGAAGAATCCGATTTGGAGACTGAGGCACTGGAACGGCATATCGAAGAACTTGCAGCAAAACAGGAATACGATTTTATTGATGCCAGAACGCATTTACAGGATATGAGCAAGGTATTCGAGCTTCTGAATGAGCGATTCCTATTCAAGACGCTGTCCATACAGGAGCACGAAGATGTCGTCGAATCAGATGCAGGATTGTCGGCATCTTTATCAGTGCTTTCATCAGGCGAACAGCATCTTCTTGTTATGTATGATCGTCTCTTTTCGACCGAACCCGACACCCTCGTCATGATTGACGAACCTGAACTCTCTATGAACGTCGTCTGGCAGCGCAACTTCTTGAAGGACCTCCAGCGCATCATCGAGTTGCGCAAGTTTGACGTCCTCATCGCAACCCACTCACCGCAGATCATCCATGACAAGTGGGACTGGATGGTGCCGCTGGGTGAAAGGGTGGATGATTGACGATGCAGTTGATGCAGCCCAGCGAATACGTGTCGGAATTCATCTTGACGCGCGTGCATCAGAAGTCCTTCGTGCTGGTCGAAGGCACAACTGACCGCGCTCTGTGGACGGAATACGCTGCTGACGATTGCCATCTGCGCCCGGCACAAGGAAAAGACATCATTCTCGACGTGCTAAAGACACCTTTCCTGCTCGGCATTCCTGGTATCGCCGGCATCGTCGACTTGGACTATTGGCTAATCACCGACGCGGACGAACTGGCTACAGAAAATCTGCTGTACGACGACTGTTGCCCGGACATGGAGTTAATCTTGCTCAGCTCGCCAGCCTTGAAAAAGGTCTTGCGAAACGAACTCTACAGTTTTGAAATTGAAAAAATACATGAACTTGCGGATAAACTCACGTGCGAGGCGCTGCGACTGGCGACGGAATACGGTTACTTTCGTCTGCTCAATCATCTGAACGATTACGGCATCAGATTCAGAGACTTTGACCTTTCGGAAGTCATTGACCCGAACACTCTACAGCTTAACCGACAGAAGACTGCCAAGCGGTTGACGCAACAAAAGGCCTGTATATCGAGCGAAGACTTGCTGCGGCAAGTCGACGACCTGCGCGAGATGTATCCACCTGACAACATCCAACTCTGCCGCGGCAAGGATGTCATATCTATCATGGCTATCATTCTGCCGATAATTTTCCACGCTCACTTCGGCGAGGAAATGCCGCGAGACGCGCGCTCGGCATTTCGAGAAAAGGCTTTATCCATAAGATTGCGTTCAGCTTATGATTCGGCATACTTTAATGGCACGTCTTTATTCGACTCCATCCGCTCTTGGGAATCCGCCAACAATCCATATAAAATTCTTAAACCCGACATCTGAAAGGACACCGCCGCATGACACCACCCACCACCCGCCTCACCATGGCCCAAGCCCTCGTCCGCTACCTGGCCGCGCAGCACGTCTCCCGCGATGGCGTTGAGAACCCCTTCTTCGCCGGCATGTGGGGCATCTTCGGGCATGGCAACGTCGCCGGCATCGGCCAAGCCCTCGAGCAATACGCCCCCGATTTCCGCTATTACCAGAGCCGCAACGAGCAGGCGCAGGTGCTGGCTTCGGTCGCCTACGCCAAGCATCGCAACCGCCTGGCGACCTTCGCTTGCGCCTCGTCCATCGGTCCCGGCGCCTCCAACATGATCACGGGGGCGGCGGTGGCGACGGTCAATCGGATTCCGGTTTTGCTGCTGGCCGGCGATATCTTCGCCGAGCGGATTCAAGCGCCGGTCTTGCAGCAGCTCGAAAGCGAGCATACGCAAGACATCAGCGTCAACGATTGCTTCAAGCCGGTCTCGCGCTATTGGGATCGCATTTATCGCCCCGAGCAGCTGATCACGGCGTTGCCGGAAGCGATGCGCGTGCTGACCTCGCCGGTCGATACCGGCGCGGTCACGCTGGCGCTGCCGCAAGATGTGCAGGCGGAAGCGCATGATTACCCGAGCGCCTTCTTCGAGAAGCGCGTCTGGGAGATCCCGCGCAATCGGGCCGACGCGGACGCGATCAAGCGGGCGGCGGGTTGGATTCGCGAAAGCAAGCAGCCGCTGATCATCGCTGGCGGCGGCGTTCATTACAGCGATGCTTATGACACGCTGGAGGCTCTCGTCGCGCGGACCGGCATCCCCAGCTGCGAGACGCAGGCGGGCAAGGGCGCGCTCCAATACGACAATCTGAGCAATCTGGGCGCGATCGGCGTGACTGGCACCGAAGGCGCCAACATCTTGGCGACCGAGACCGACTTGGTCATCGGCATCGGCACGCGCTACAGCGATTTCACCAGCGCTTCCAAGACCGCCTTTATGAACGAGGGCCTGCGCTTCATCAATATCAATGTCGCCGAATTCGATGCTTACAAGCACAATGCATTGCCGCTGGTCGGTGATGCCCGCGCCACGCTGGAAGAGCTAGCCGAGGCGCTGGGCAATTATGCTGTTGACGCCGCTTATCGCGAGCGCGTCCTGGCTTACAATCGCTCATGGGATGCCGAGGTGCATCGCATTTACAACCTAGAGCACGAGCCGATGTTGAGCCAGGGCGAGGTGATCGGCATGGTCAACTCGCTCTCGGCAGCCGGCGACACGGTACTCTGCGCGGCCGGCAGCTTGCCCGGCGACTTGCACAAGCTTTGGCGCACGCGGAATCGCAAGGGTTATCACCTGGAATACGGCTATTCGACAATGGGTTACGAGATCGCCGGCGGCCTGGGCGTCAAGATGGCCGACCCCGAGCGCGAAGTCTGGGTGATGGTCGGCGACGGCTCTTTCTTGATGATGCACACCGAGATCGTGACCATGGTGCAAGAGGGCATCAAGGTCAATATCATCGTGCTGGACAATCACGGGCACGCCAGCATTGGTGGCTTGTCGAAGAGCGTGGGCAGCGACGGCTTCGGCACCAAGTTCCGCTATCGCACCGACTCTGGTCATCTGGACGGCGAGACGCTGCCGATCGACTTCGCCAAGAATTGTGAGAGCTTGGGCGCCCATGTCATCCGCGCCAAGGACCGCGAGGAATTCTCGCGCGCCATGGAAGCGGCGAAGGCGCATCATGGCGGACCGGTCTGCATCGTCACCGAGGTCGACCGGCGGCAGCGCGTCGATGGTTATGGCTCCTGGTGGGATGTGCCGGTGGCGGAGGTCTCCGAGAGCGAGTCGGTGCAGCAGGCGCGCGAGGCCTACGCGGCCTACAAGGAACGTGAAAGCTATTATCAGTAGCCGGTTCTTTCATACGGCAACCGCGGAAACGTAAATGTAGGGGCGACTCTGTGAGTCGCCCGCGATTTAATAGGGAAGCGCAATGCATGTCTTGACACAAGAAGAAATGGCCTTCTGGCAAGAACACGGCTACGTCATCCTGCGCGATGCCGTGCCGCAGGATAACCTGGACGCCGTCGTCGACATCATCTGGGAATTCATGGAGATGGATCGCGATGATCCCGAAACCTGGTATCGCCCGGACGATGGCGATGAAGGCAAACCGAAGCTGAAAGAATCGGGCATGGCCGAGCTCTACCAGCATCAAGCGCTCTGGGATAACCGCCAGCATCCGCGCGTCTATGGCGCCTTTGCCGATATCTGGGGAACCGAAAAGCTTTGGGTTTCTTTCGATCGCGTGAATCTCAACCCGCCCGCGCGCGCGGATTGGGACTTTCAAGGCTTTGTCCACTGGGACATCGATACGTCGCGGCGGCCACTGCAGAATCGCGTACAGGGCGTGCTTTCGCTAGTGGACGTGCCCGCAGACGCCGGCGGCTTGCAGGTCGTCCCCGGCTTTCATCGGCGCTTTCACGAATGGGTTAAGACCCAGCCAGCAAACCGCAATCCCCGAATACCCGATATGGAGGGCCTTGAGCTAAAGTCGCTGGCGATGAACGCTGGCGATCTGGTCATTTGGAACAGCCTGCTGCCGCATGGCACCGGGCGCAATAATTCGACGCGCCCCCGTCTCGCCCAGTACATCACCATGTTCCCGGCGAAAGAAGACGATGAAGCCATGCGACAAGAACGAATCAAGCTGTGGCGGGAACGCAAATCGCCCGATCGTAAGGCTTTCCCGGGCGATCCGCGCCGTTGGGAAATCGAGCATAGCAAAACGGCGAAGCTGACGCCCTTGGGCGAAAAGCTGCTTGGCTTAAGAAACTGGTAGTTATTCTCAAGGTGCCAAATGACTGATCTTCCAGGAGTCGCTGGCTGTTCAATTGCCGCTACAATTGGCGAAGGGTCCGCTCTTGCGAACGATGAGATACGATGAAGCCTGCGCCAAATTGATGCGTTGCCAAGCCAATGATTGACAAGGGTGGGTGGATTGTTGCCGTCGTGATTGCTGGAAGCTATGAATAGACTAGCTCTGCTTATCCTGGTTGCCGCTATGGCCGTTGGCGCTGGATTGGCTAAAGACGATGAAGTCATTTCCACTAGCCAAGCGCGCTGTGACGTTTTTGCCGATATTCTGCTGGATTACGGCGATTCGCCGCTATTGAGACCAATTCCAGCAAATGGAGACCCGTCTGACGTGCAATGGCAGACTGTCAATGATATCATTGGCGGATTGGCCAGATTATATGCATGCCCGCCCGCAGCGGCTGCGACTACCGCTCCTTCAGACATTCAATCCGAAACGCTGACAATGTTGAACACGAACGCGGAAATAACGTTTCCGCCTCCTGTATATGTTGTTCGCGACGGTATTGACATTCGAGGCACGGTTGCCTCGCCGGACTTAAAGAATTATTACATAGAATTCCGACCACTCATGCAAGATTTGGCAACAGCCGCCAAATGGAGCGGAATGGAAACAGACTGGTTTCCCGCCACCTTGCCTCGGATAGATTCGGTAGTGCAAGGCGTATTGGGACGCTGGAATACGGAACGCTTACCCGAGGGATTGTACGAACTGCGCCTGACGATCAACGTTGGCGCTCCAACGCTGCGGCACGTCTATATTGGACCGATACGAGTCGAGAAGCATCCTCCTAATTTCCGAGACGGCGGGACTGATGACGAGTGATGTAGTCAAAGTTGGGCTTATCGGCTGTGGCAATGTCGTTCACTATGGGCACCGTCCCGCCTTAATGACGCTGCCGGACCTCGAGTTGGTCGCGCTCGCCGATATCACGCCGGCGCGCCGCGCTATAGGGCAGGCCTGGTTCGGCTTGAGCGACGATCAATTGTACGAAGATTATCGCGCGCTGCTCGCCATGGACGAGATTGATGTCGTCGTCATCGCCGTGCCGCAGAAGCATCGCCCGCAAATCGTGCTGGACGCGTTCGCCGCGGGCAAGCACGTGCTCAGCGAGAAGCCCATCAGCAATGTGCCGGCGATTGCGGCGGATTTGGTTTGCGCGGCCGACGCGGCGGGCAAGAAAATGGCGATGGTGCATAACTATCACTTCTTGCCCGAGTATCGACAGATAAAGAAACTACTCGCTGAGGGCTTGATCGGCGATCTGCGCGTCGCCACATTGCATTTTATGGGCGTCATCGATTATCCGGGCGCGGCCGAATACCAATCCGACTGGCGTCATACGATGGCGGCCGGCGGCGGCGTGCTGATGGATATGATCCACGCCGTTTACCTGGCGGAATGGCTCGCTGGCGAATCGGCGCAGCAGGTCATGGCCTTCGTCGACGCGCCCGAATACGCTCATCGTCAGCCTGTGATCGAAGATCTGGCGCTGCTGCAGATTGCCTTTCCCAATTCATACGCCGTCATACACATGGCTTGGGGCGAGGGCGTCGGCGGCGTCGATATCAGCGGAAGCGATGGACAGATTCGCATGCGTTACAAGCAGTATCAGAGCGGCGGCTTCAACCAGCCGATTGAGCTCTACAGCGTCGACGGAGAATGGAATAGGACGGATCACGCCATCGCCAATCGGGAGGCGCATTTGGAGGCGGTCGCCGATTCCTTCACCGACCTTTGGGCCGACTTCCGCGACGCCATCCGCAAAGACTGCGAACCGATGGCGCCGGCGGCGGCGGGCGCACGCGCTCTAGAGATCGTGCTGGGCGCCTATGCCTCGGCTGTCACCGGGCGGGTCGTCACATTGCCGCTCGATAGTGGGAGTCCGGTTTATCAGAAGGGCATTGATGGTATCGCCGAACTAGATGCATGGGAAGCCAGCAAGACGAAGGCGGCCGGCTTGTTCGGCTTGAGAGAGTGAGGGCAGCCCAATGAGCGCGCTGCGCGGCATGATGTCCATGGAAGCATTGTCGGCGCGCGTCGCCGCCGACGAGCTCGAAACGGTGATCATCGCCTTCAGCGATCATTATGGTCGGCTGATGGGCAAGCGCTTGGATGCTGAATACTTCATCGCGGAGGCGGCGCGGCAGGGCACCCACGCCTGCAATTATCTGCTGACGACTGATATGGAGATGGAGCCGGTACCCGGTTATCGCTTCGCCAATTGGGAGCGAGGCTACGGTGACTTTCATCTCGTGCCGGACATGAACACGCTGCGCCGGGCGAGTTGGTTGCACAAGACGGCGATCGTCCTCTGCGATGTCGAGGACGAACGGGCGCATCAGCCGGTTGCGGTCGCGCCTCGCTCGATTCTGCGCCGCCAACTGAAAGCGGCCGCGAGTATGGGATTCGGCGTCAATGCCGCCTCCGAGCTTGAATATTACATTTATCGCGATTCTTATCGCGAGGCGCATGAAAAGGGCTACGACGATCTCGTGCCCCTGGGCTGGTACCTGGAGGATTACCACATCTTGCAAGGCACGCGCGAAGAAGCTTTCACCGCGGCCGCCCGCCGCCACCTGAAGCATTCGGGCATTCCGGTGGAAAGCAGCAAGGGCGAATGGGGCTTGGGCCAGCATGAGCTCAATATCCGCTATGCCGACCTGCTGACGATGGCCGATCGCCACAGCCTCATGAAGCACTGTTTGAAAGAGATTGCGGATGGGCAGGGCAGCAGCGTCACCTTCATGGCGAAACCCTTCAGCGGTCAGGCAGGCTCAAGCTGTCATGTCCATCTCAGCCTGTTCCAGGGACAAGCGAATGCTTTCCCCGGTGATTCCGCTTTGGGCCCGGTGTCGGGATCGGATGTGTTTCGTCACTTCCTGGGCGGCTGGATGGCGCACCTGCCGGCGATGATGGTCTATTACGCACCGACCGTCAACGCGTACAAACGCTACGAAGATGGCTCCTGGGCGCCGACGCGCATCGCTTGGAGTTATGATAATCGCACGGCCGGCTTTCGCGTCGTTGGCTCGGGCGAGAGCCTGCGCATTGAATGCCGTGTGCCGGGCGCCGATTGCAATCCCTACCTGGCTTATG
This sequence comes from Chloroflexota bacterium, assembly GCA_011523705.1. GTDB lineage: Bacteria > Chloroflexota > Anaerolineae > Aggregatilineales > Phototrophicaceae > UBA6055. The sequence goes on from WTGC01000199.1 coordinate 8,166, forward strand.
CGGCGGCGCTGGCGTCGGGTCTTGACGGGATCGCGAATAAGATCGAGCCGCCCGAAATATTCGAGGGCGATATCTACGCGGCGCGACATCTGCCGCGAGTGCCATATACGCTTGAGCAGGCGGTCGACTTCTTCGAAAGCAGCGAATTTGCCCGGCGCGCTTTTGGCGCCGACGTGGTCGGGCATTACGCGCATTTCTTCCGCAACGAGGTGGAGAGCTTTCGCGGCGCTGTGACCGATTGGGAACGGAAGCGCTATTTCGAACGGATCTAGTCTGTTACGAATCTATGTAGGGGCGAGCCATTGGGTCGCCCGCCGGAGCACGAAATATGTAGGGGCGTGCAATTGGGTCGCCCGCTAGATTTCACAATCTGTAGGGGCGAGACTTGTCTCGCCCGCCGGGCATAAAGGGAAACTGTATGAGACTCAAATACAAAGTAGCCCTCATCACCGGGGCGGGCAGTGGCATCGGCTACCAGACGGCGCTGCGCCTGGCGCAGGAGGGCGCGTCTATCGTGGCGGTCGATATCAATGAAGAGGGCGGGCTGCAATGCGTCGCCGATATCGGTCAGCGGGGTGGATCGGCGACTTACGTGCAAGCCGATGTGACGCTGGCGCCTGATTGCGAGAAGATGATCGCCGCCGCCGAATCGACCTACGGTAAGCTGGATGTCCTTTTCAATAACGCCGGCATCAGCCACGCGGATGACGATGACGCGATCAACACGACGGAAGCCGTCTGGGACCAGACGATGGCGGTTAATGTCAAAGGCGTCTTTCTCGGCTGCAAGTACGGCATTCCGGCGCTGCAGCGGGCTGGCGGCGGCAGCATCATCAACACGGCCTCCTTCGTGGCGGTGCTGGGCGCGGCCACCCCGCAGCTGGCGTATACAGCGAGCAAGGGCGCGGTCTTGGCGATGACGCGCGAGCTGGCGGTGATTCACGCGCAGGAGAATATCCGCGTCAACGCGCTTTGCCCGGGTCCGTTGCGCACCGAGCTGCTGATGAAATATCTGGACACAGACGAAAAGAAGCGGCGGCGGCTGGTGCATATTCCGATGGGGCGCTTTGGCGAGGCGAGCGAGATCGCCGATGCCGTTCTCTTCCTGGCGTCAGCGGAATCCTCCTTCGTCACCGGCAGCACTTTCCTGGTAGATGGCGGTATCACCGCCGCGTATGTCACGCCTGAATAGCAGCACTGCGCCGACTCGCCCGTGTAGTCAACCCCCCTCGGTCCCCCCATCAGGATGGGGGGAGGCTAAACAGCTAGACGTCGTGAGCATTTGATTCTAAGAACTTTCTGCCCACAGTGAGACGCAAGGTATTTTGCTTGAGCGGCGGCATCGTCGGGCGCGCGTACAGACGTTTGGATTTCGGGACCGGCTGACAAGCACGGCGACATCTCGTATAATCAGCGGTAGCTTGCTTTTCAAGAGTCCAAGATTCGACATGCGGGGAGCGTCTCTATGTTATCGGGCTTGATGATGGATTATCCGCTGACGCTGAATACCATCATCGAACATGCCAGACGCATGTCGCCCCGGAAGACGATCAAGACCAAGCAGCCCGACGGCAGTTGGCACGAATACAGCTATGCCGATTTTCACCGGCGCATCAAGAAGCTAGGCAATGTGTTGGAGGCGCTGGGCGTCGAGCCGGGCGACCGCGTGGCCACTTTCGCCTGGAACAATTACCAGCATCTGGAGTTTTACTTCGGCATCCCCTGCGCTGGCGCCGTCGTGCACACATTGAATATTCGTCTGTCGCATGAGCAGCTCAAATTCATCATCGACCACGCCGAAGACAAGGTCATCTTCGTCGAGGGATCACTGCTGCCGCTGATTGAGCCAATCGCCGACCAACTGAATACGGCCCAGCGCTTCGTGCTATTCAACATGGCGGAGGGCCAATCTTGCAGCCTGCCCAATGCATCGCATTATGAAGACCTGATGGCGGCAGCGAGCGACGACTATGAATGGCGCTGCAATGACGAGAATATGGCGATGGGTTTGTGTTATACCAGCGGCACGACGGGTATGCCAAAGGGCGTCTTGTACAGCCATCGCTCGATGATGCTGCATACGCTGGGCGTGCTGCAAGCGGCGGCTCTGGGTCCGACCGAGGCGGATGTGGCGCTGGCGGTGGTGCCGCAATTCCACGCCATGGCTTGGGGCTTGCCGTATGCCTGCGCCTGGGTGGGCGCGACGATTGTGATGCCCGGTCCACATCTTCAGCCGGCGCCGCTGGCCGATATGATCGAAGACGAGCGCGTCACCATCGCCGCCGGCGTCCCGACCATCTGGAACGGCTTGTATCATGAGCTGCGGCAGAAACCGCGTGATATTTCCTCGATTACGCAGCTGGTCGTCGGCGGGTCGGCGATGCCGCGCGGGCTGATTGAGGCTTACGAACGCGACTTCGGCGTCAATGTCGTGCACGCCTGGGGCATGACCGAGATGTCGCCCATCGGCAGCGTCGCCAAGCTTCAGGCGAGGCATGCAGACTTGGACGTCCAAGGTCGCTGGGACATCAAAGCGAAACAAGGCTATTTCGTACCCGGCGTCGATGCGCGGATCGTCGATGACGAGGGTGTGGATTTGCCCTGGGATGGCGAGACGATGGGCGAGCTGCAGGTGCGCGGCTACTGGGTGGCCGGGCAGTATTACAAAATTGAAAACAGCCAGGAGCATTTCACCGACGACCTGTGGTTCCGCACCGGCGATGTCGTCACCATCGACGAGGACGGCTTCATGACGATCACCGACCGGACGAAGGATCTGGTCAAGAGCGGGGGCGAGTGGATCTCGTCGGTTGATCTGGAAAATATGCTGATTTCGCATCCCGACGTCTTGGAAGCTGCGGTGATAGCTGTGCCCGACGAGCGCTGGGGCGAGCGCCCGCTGGCTGTGCTCGTGCCGCTGGATGGGGAGCATGACCCGCAAGCGCTGAACAAATACTTGCTGGAGCGCTTCCCCAAGTTTTGGCTGCCGGATGCATATGTTGTGGTCGATGAGATTCCCAAGACTGGCGTCGGCAAAATGGACAAGAAAGTGCTGCGTCAGTGGCACGCGGATGGTAAGTTGTAGAGGAAAATCCTTGTAGGGGCGACCAACCTGGTCGCCCGCATCCGGACTCGTACGGTCGACATAATATGTCGCCCCTACAGCGCATGGCGGAGCTATTGAAATTGAAACATTAAAACGAGGAACAGAATGAAAATCACAGGCATTCGCTCGATACTGTTCGAGCATCAGATGACGCGCCCGATTGGCGATGCCAACAATCCGCGCGGACGCGATCAATACGCGGCGCTGGCTGTTTTCCTGGATACCGACTTGGGGCTGACCGGCGTGTCGCTGGGCAATCCGGGGCAACAGGGCGAGATCCACGCCATGGCGGAAAATCTGCTCGTCGGGCGGGATCCGCGTGGCGTGGTCGGGCTGTGGCAGCGCATGGCCGATTTCGCCTTCAAGGGCGGCAATCGCGGCGCAATCACCGATGTCATCGGCGCGCTCGATGTGGCGCTTTGGGACCTCAAAGCCAAAGCCAATGGCGAGCCGCTCTGGAAGACGCTGGGCGCCTCCAGCCGGGCGGTCAAAGCTTACGCCAGCGGCATCGACCTCTGCCTGAACGATTGCGAGATTCGGGCGTTTTACGAAAGGCAGGCGGCGCTTGGCATCAGCATCGGCAAGCTGAAGGTGGGGCTGGACCGCGAGGGCGATCTGCGGCGCATTTCTCTCATGCGCGAGGCGCTGGCGACATCCGGCAAAGAGCCGATCCTGCTGGTTGACTCAAACGAATACTGGTCACCCAAGCAGGCGATCCAGCATATCCGCTATTTTGAGCGCCACCACGAGCTTTTCTGGGCCGAGGAGCCGGCGCGACGCTGGGATTACACCGGTCTGCGCCAGGTATCGCAATCGGTGAATGCCGCGGTCGCCACCGGCGAGAATCTCGATGACGCTGCCGACTTCCGCGCTCTCATCGCGCATCAAGCGGCCGATGTCTTGCAGATTGGCGTCGGCGCGGGCGGGATCACCGGCGCCATGCGCATCGCGCAGATGGCCGACGGCTTTGACTTGCCGGTCTCGGTGATGAATTGCCCGGGCAATTATATGGCGCATTTCGCCGCCGTGCTGCCCAACCACATTTGGATGGAAGTGGTGGACGCCGGGCAGGACCGGAGCTTTACGCATGACAGCCGAATCGAGGACGGGTATATCATCCTGGGCGATAGGCCCGGCAACGGGATTCAGTTTGACGTGGACAAGCTGGAGCAGTTTCGGGTGACGGAGCGGTCGGCGAGCGCGGCGCCGAGTCCCTGGGGCAGGCGGCGTGGGGCGGGCTTGTTTGTGGTGGGCGAGGGTGAGCCGGAAGAGGTGGGGGAGGAGTAGGAATGATTGCGAGGGCTTTACTCGTCGCTGGAGGGTCCCGATTCGGTAAAGCCCATGCGCCCTCTCATCCAACCCAGGCTTTCTCGCAGCACCGCATCATTGTCGTTTAGCTTCTCAATCTTCTTATTGAGGTTGTCTGACACACGGTCGATCTTGGCGTTTAGCAGGTTAATATCATGCCGCAGCCAAAGGAATACACCAATGACGGTACCGACGATGATGATAAATTGGGTATTCTGATCCATGTCGTCTTCCTTGATTGCCTGTCTTCTAGCGGAATCCTGCCATTTAGTATAACGCACATCCATTCTACATCATATCCTTCTGCGCCGCGCCGTCAATGGATCGCCGCCAAGGATTAAAGATGATTAGCGAGGAATCCATTCTCGCCCATCAGCATCAACTCGAATTGTTCTCTCGTAAAATCATCGAATCTACCATGCGCGGCCGCATTTCGAATGTCCGCCCAAGCCCTCAACAACTTCCGTGTCTGCTTGTCGAATGCTTTGACTTTGTCTAATTCCTGAATCAACGCTCCCAGGGTTTTCGATTCGCCGTTGCGCTTGGTGGCTAAAGGCGGGTCACGTTTTTCACAGTAGTTTCGCAACCTGTTTTCCAGCACTGCGCCACATAAGACTGCGGCGGGTACGTAATCATTGTCTCCTGCGATGCCTTCACCCAGCAGCGCCTCAGCTTGCGACAAATAGTCGCGTGATACGTTTGCTAAGATTTCTTCTTCTATGCCCAGATTGAATCCGTTCACGTAGTCATGCTGGAGTGCTTCCAGAATACCTACTAATTCACGGATACCAGCAAAACCCCCAGGCACGGCTTCAATGCTTTCTTGAACACGCAATCCTCGTTGCGTGTTTCCAAGTATCACCCGGGCCAGCGATTCTGTTTTCATGCGCAGTGCTGTAACTTCTCCGATAATTGCGTGCGACAACATAAATTCAGTCTCCTCAGAGAGGCCTTGAAGCATTTCGTGGCCGCTGTCAATCAGAACACTGAAGCTGTTGCGCACATTTCTGTCTAGTTCTGGTGGAAGTGGCATGATTTGCCTTACGTATCCTGCATTAAGCCTTTCTGCGATTTGCCGTCTTTCTATTACATGTGAGCGGCGAGAAACTGTCTGACACCTGGCAGCATAAGGTCGACATCGCCGCGCCCAAATTCATGAAATTCTCCATGTGCGGCATAATTCCGAATTTTGGCCCAAGCTCGCAATTGGTCAGCAACCAGTTTATTGAACACATTTGCCCTCTGCAGTTCCTGGATAAGTGGCTCCAGCGTCTTCTTATCGCCGCCTGGCTTAAGGATGTCAATCGGTGGCGATTGCTTTTGACACAAGCGGCGCAGAGCGTCTTCCAATACCGCGCCGCAAAGGACCGCGGCAGGCACATGGTCGTATTGACCTTCAGTTCCTTCGCCAAAAAGCGCCTAGGCCTGCTCCATATAATCGGCCGACACATTTGCGAAAATTGCTTCCTGTATGCCAAAAAAGAAAACCATTGACATAGTTGTCACGAATACCCTTTAGTGTTGCGACGCTATCCTCGACACTTGAAGCATAGATTTCCTTCCACCGCGAACCCACAACTCCACCAGTTTGTCCCGGATAGCTTTCAATTGTACTAAGGTATTTGCCTAACTCTTCCGATTCACCGTACACCATCACGATGAGGCCACTGGCTTTCACTTGCCATTCCCGGTAAATGACATAATGGCTTCGACTGTATTCGTCGAGTATGCCAAGCAGCGATTCGGCTTCCTCTATTAACTCATCAAAGCGACGCTGGATTTTCCTATCCAACTCGGCTGGTAGTGGCATGCCTGCTCCTCATGTGCAAATTGCGCTGCTCCCGTGTCCACCTATTTCGCTAGCAGCGGTGGTTCGCCTAGTTTAGCACAGCGGAGTGGTGTACATCTGCATGAATTGAAAGAAATCTCTGTGTTCTCTGTGTCTCTGTGGCGAATCAATAATGTGGTAAAACATCAATCAATCCAATCATGAACAGGAGACCCCAACTTGCCCATCAGAACAGGCGGCGAAGCAACGGTAGAAGCCCTTATCGCCCACGGCGTGCACACGCTCTTCGGGCTGCCCGGCATCCAGAACGACTGGCTCTACAACGCCCTCTTCGACAACCGCGACCGCATCCGCGTCATCCACACGCGGCATGA
>WTGC01000004.1:0-60622 GCA_011523705.1 Chloroflexota bacterium
CATCCCAAGCCGGCGCGTCGCATTCCGTCCACATGGGGTTGTGAGAGTCGCGCGGCAGCCCGGAGCTATGCGTCAGCAAATTCCGGATGGTAATCGCCGGCGCGCCATCATATTGCAGATCAAACCAGTCGAGGTATTTTGAAACCGGGTCATCAAGGCAAAGCGCCCCGGCATCGCGCAGCTGCAATATGCCGACGGCGGTGAAGGTCTTGCTGATGCTGGCGATGCGAAATCGCGTATCCAGCGTGACATGCTTGTTGGCTTCAATATCGGCGTATCCAAAGCCCTGACCCCACAAGAGATCGCCGTCATACACGATGCCAACCGCCAGCCCGGGCTGGTGTTTCCGCTGCATGGTGTGGCGTATCCACGAATCGTAGAGGTCAATCGCCGTCGCCAGATCCGGGTTTTCGTTTACTAAGGCATGGGGCATAGGAGTCTCCCTTTCTACCCCTCACCCCCCGGCCCCCTCTCCCACAAGGGGAGAGGGGGAGCTTGGCAGAGCAGGAGTCATAATGCAAAGTTGGCGGCGAGAGGGACTAACGGCAGACGACGTCGCGTCCGCGGCCTTCTACCTTTTCCGGCGGGTCGCCGGGCGCGTCGCCGACGACGCCCTCCACGAACCAGTCCATATCGGTGAAGATGTAACCCTTGGGAAACTTGTCTCCCTTGGCCAGCACCAGGTCGCCGTTCTGAGCATAGACGGGACCATCGAAGGTGTCTTTGACAGTCTCATTCCAGGTGATGCGCCATTTGAGCGGCGGCGCTTCCATGATGTGGGGGATCTGGTCGTAGTCGTAAGCCGCCATGTCGACGATACCGCGGCCGTGAGCCTTGGTGGAGACCTTGCCATCGTAGGCTCTGGCTTTCCATTTGTCCTCGAGCATGTCGTTGACCCGACGCAGGTAGTACCAGCCCCACTGCCAGATGATGCTGGTCATATTGGCATTGGGCGCGAATTCGCGCATATCGAAGCCGTAGCCCACCGAGCGTACGCCCTTTTCTTCGGCGACTTTCTGCGCCTCGGGACTATAAGTATGCTGAACGAGGACATCGGCGCCGAGGTCCACCAGTTCGAGGGCGGCCGCGCGCTCGGCTTCCGGGTCATTCCAGGAGCCGGTCCAGCGAATGTGCACCGAAATATCTTCGCAGGTCCTCACCAGCAGCGACGCGGCGGTGATGGCATTGATGTGCCGGATGACTTCAATGGTTGGTTCGGGAGCGATGAAACCGATGACGCCGCTGACGGTCATTTCTCCAGTGTAACCGCCGGCGACATAGAACGCCTGATACATTCGGCCGTCGTAAGTCGCGACATTGTCCGCGGTTTCGCCGCCGCCATAGACCTCAAAATAGGTATCGGGAAAGTCTTCCGATACCTTGAGAACGGCGTCATAATATTCCGCGGAGGTGGCGAAGATCAGCTTGTGCCCCTCTTCCGCCAGTTGACGCAAAGCCTTTTCGGCATCGTCAAGCGCGACATTCGCGACGTATTTCGTGCCCAGATCAGGCAGCTGCTCGTCCAGATATTGGCGCCCGATCTCATGCAAGTGGCTCCAATTGTATTCCTCAATGTTTTCGCGGTACACAAAGGCGACCTGGCTGGTCACTTCTTCGGCAGCAGTGCTGCTGGATCCGCTTTCGCTGCAGGCGACGAGCGCGGAAGCAGCCAGCATGAGGACAGCGATAAGAAATGAGCGTCCATGTAAGATATTCATCATTCGCCCCTCTCATTCATAAGGGTATTGTATCGGCGCACTTCAAAGTCGTCACTCAAAGTATAATGACCCGTCAGCCGCTATGCAGGTAGGCGGCGGTCGCGAGCCCGGCGCAGCATTGCACACCGACCAGGCTTCGGATCGGGATCGCGCGGTAATCGAGCGCGCCTTCCAGCGCCCGACCGTCGGCAGTCAAGCGCGCTTCCGCGTCATTGCTGGCCGATTGAATGACGGGATTGGCATTCCCGCCAGCAATCTCGTCCCGCAGCATGCGCGCCAAGAGCCCGGTATTCAGCATCTTGTAGAAGCGGGAGGTATACAGATTGCTGAACAATTCCGCCTGCGTCGCCGGTCGGTTGGTTTCTTCGGCTTGCATGACCCATTCGCGATCGGCTTCGCGAAAGCCGGCGCTCATCTCGAGGAAATCTTCCAGTGCCCGCCGCACGGGCGTATCCAGGCGAAGGGCCTCTTCCACAGCCGCGTGCCGCCCGCGAATCCAATCGTCGTGTTCAATGGCGATATCCATGGCGCCCAGTATGGCATCGCGCCGAATGGTCTCCGTTGGCGAAGGATCATTGACCCGTGGTTCATCAAAATAAGGCATTTCGACAATCAAGAAGAAGGAACCGTAGCGCTCGGCGTATTGCGCGCTTGATGCTTTGAAGCCGATGACCGCGCTTGGATCGGCGACGCCATGCCGCTCGAGATGATCGTACATATCATTGCTGGTCAACATGCGGTAAATCGCCGGCGCGTAGGGCTCGGCAAAGCTCAGTTCCGGTTCGCCCAGGTCGAGGGCGAGACCGAACCATTCGGGTATCTGATGAAAGGTGTCGTAGAGCGCCGGGCACTCTCCCGATACGTAATAGTAGACACCGCCGAAGCCGGCGTTATGCAATGAATAGAGCAGCTTGGGTTTGGTCTCGTCAATCACTCGCATCAAGGCGCGTGTCTCCGGCAAGGGATCGTCGAATTTGAGCGCTTTGTAATTGATCGGAAAGGTCCACTCGACTTGCTCGTGGCGCGCCGGGCGGTAAAAGTGGCGGGCGTAGTTGCTGGGCGTGAAGGGTCCCTTGAACCAGCCTTCATTGAGGCGCATGCCGTCGGCGTCGATCGACTTGATGAAATGCCAGGTGTATCCGAGTTCGGCGCGCAGGTCGTCATCGGCGCAAAGCCGCTGCGACAGATATTCTATCGTCATACAGCCAATGGGTTCGTTTGGGTGGGGACCGCCAAAGACGAAGGCATTGTCGCCGCCGCCGGCGATGGTCAGGAGTTTGATGGGATCGCCTCTGCGCGTGCGGCCAACTTCGCGGATGCTGACGAGATCGGGAAATTGCTCGCGCAGGCGGTGGCTCGACGCGTTCAACTCGTCAATGGTGAGGAAAGCCTGATACTCAGGAATGTCAGCGGCGATTTGCTGTAGATCCATGCGGTTTCCTAAATTGCCCCTGCTAAATCCCGAATCTACATCTTTGGCGCATTGATGGGCGACTCACAGAGTCGCCCCTACAGATTTATATATGAATGATGCTTGTACGGGTCAGCCGGTGGCTGACCCTTCCCAATTACGAGTAGCCATGTCCGCGCCCCCCTCAATGGAACAGTGAGGGAGAGCCAGACGTCGCCTATCTTTCGTCCTCGTTGATCCAGACGTTGTGATCATCGGTGACGAGATTCAGCGTCCACTCGCCGCCGAAGAAGTCCTTCACGTAATTGTTCTTGACCGTGAAGATGTTGAAGAAGCCGAAGGCCGGCTCAAAGTAGATCGCGGCGATACGCGTGGTGGCCGCTTGCAGCTGCGCCTCGCGCGATGCTTCGTCCAGGTTCTGCGCCGACTGATCCAGCAGCGTGAAGATCTCTTCATCGACGTAGCCCAGCGTTGAAATCCAGCCATTCCTGCCCCAGAGCGCGTTGGTGCCGCCTTCGCCGCACCAGCCTTGACCCAGATAGATGCCCCATTCGCCGTCATTGCGCCTAGCGTTGTTAGTGCCGGGATCGGCGATTTCCGGGCGAATCTTGAGGCCGACCTGGGCGCCCGCATCTACTGTAGCAGCCACGTAATCCGGCGCCGGATCGGAGTTCCAGGCGAACATGGGGATCTCCAGGAGCTCGCCATCCATCTCGCGCCAGCCATCGCCATCGCTGTCGACGATGCCGAGTTCATCCAGCAAAGACATAGCCAATTCGGGATCATAGGCGTGGTATTCGTCATAAAGCCCTTCGACATAACCGGCGACGCCAGGACCAGCTGTACCGGCGCCTTTCACATGCGTCGGACCACGGAGCGCCGCGTTTATGGCGTTGCCATCTTTCATGTGGGAGAGCGCCTTGCGGAATCTGACATCATCAAATGGCGGCTTGTCCACCGACATGTAAAGGCGGGTGGCGACCGGGCAGCCAAAGTTGATGACGGTCATGTCTTCGTTTTCAAGGAATCTGCCCACATCGTCGCCGGGCGTTACCGCGCCCCACCAGTCGATGTCGCCGGCTTCCAGCGCAATCATCGCCGCCGGCACATCGGGCATGACGCGGAAGATAACCTCGTCCAGGCAGGGGTCGATGTAGTAGTCCTCGTTCGCGCGCAAGACGACTTCTTCATCCGGCGAGTAAGAGACAAATTCAAAGGGACCGGAACCCAGCGGGTTCAAACCATAATCGTCGCCGTAGTGCTCGATCGCCTCTTTGGCGACGATGGCGGTGAAGGTCAAGCCGCGCGCCTTGTCATACATGATGGCGTCGGGCCCGCTGAGCGTCAAAACCACCGTATGATCGTCAGTCGCTTCAGCCGAAACAAAGAGATTGCGCAGATCGGCCGCCATGATCGACGACGTATCATCATATTGCCTGTAGATTGAATAGACCACGTCATGCGCCGTCACTTCGCGGCTTTCGCCTTCGGGGAAAACCTCATTGCCATCGTGCCACATCATGCCGGGGCGGATATGCCAGGTGTAAACCGTGCCGTCCTCGCTGATATCCCAGGATTCGGCCAAATCGCCGACCGGCTGGCCCGATTCGATGCGGAAAAGCATGCTGTTGATATTGGTGATGGCGTAGAAGGTCCAGTCATGCGCGGCGGTGTTGGGGTCCATCGGCAAGAAAGTATCGACGCCGATGGTGAAGGTGCCGCCCTCCTGCGGGCAATGGCCGTCGGCGGCGGCCGGCGCCAACGACAGCGACAGGACAAAGACCAGCGCTGCGTAAATCAATACCGTTTTGAGTTTCATGATGAAGCTCTCCTTAGACAAGCTTGATTTGATACGTGTACCGAAAAATCTTCATTCCAACGAACGAGTCAATAATCGCCTCCTTCCTGTGTTTATGCGCGTCATGCGCTTCCATGGGACGCAAAGATCGCCCCTTCAATTGCGTCTCCGCGGTCGCGTTAAGGCGTAGAGATGAAGAGACGCGTATCCGAAATAATATCGCAGTCCGCGCCAATTATGCAAATCAATTGCGCAAGGTGGGGTCGAGCGCGTCGCGCAAGGCGTCGCCGATGAAGTTGATGGCGAGCACCGTGATCATAATGGCGACGCCGGGCGCGATGGACAGTACAGGCAAGATACGCATCAACTCTTTGGCGTTGCTGAGCATGGATCCCCATTCGGCGGTTGGCGGCTGGGCGCCCAGCCCAAGATAGCTCAGGCCGGCGGCGATGAGAATCGCGTCGGCGACGCTGAAAGAACCTTGCACGACAACCACCGGGAATACGTTGGGGAGAATGTGGCGGAAGATGATTGATATGTCGGAGGCGCCGGCCGCTTTGGCGCCGACGACGAATTCGGTCTCGCGCAATGTCAAGACCATGCCACGCACAAGCCGCGCAAACCAGATCCAGTACAACAAGATCAGCGCCAACATCATATTGAATAGACTAGGACCAAAGACTGCGACCAGGGCAATGGCGAGGACGAGAAAAGGGAATGCCATAAACAGGTCGACCGCGCGCATGATGATCATGTCTACCGCGCCGCCGAAATATCCAGCAATAGCCCCAAGGGCGACGCCGACAGTCGTAGATATGGCGGAGACAGACACGCCAACCATCAGCGAGATGCGCGCGCCGTAAATCAAACGGCTGAAGCCGTCGCGTCCCAGTTCATCTGTGCCGATGAAATGGGCGGCGCTGGGCGGCTGCTTCACGTTGGCGTAATTGGTCTTGTAGGGATCGTAGGGCGCGATCTGCTCGGCGAAAACAGCCGCCAGGACAAGCACGAGCAAAACGGCGAATCCCAGGATGGCTTGCTTTTTTCCCAGGAGCTGGCGGGTAGCCTTATAGAAAAAAGACTTCGGCTCAGTTAGCTCAATGAAGGCCGCGTCCGCCGCCAGGTCGACAATATGTTCAGCCATGCCCCACCTTTTACTGAAATCGAATGCGCGGGTCGATGTAGCAATACAGAATGTCATTGGCGAGATTGACGAGAATAACCATGATTGCGAACACCAGCACCGTGTTGGTCACGACCAGGTAGTCACGGGCGAAGATGGAATCGACCGCCAGGCGGCCGATGCCAGGCCAGCCGAAGACTTTCTCGATGAGGACCGCGCCGCCGAGCAAGCTGGCAAATTGTCCGGAGACGATAGTCAAGATCGGAATGAGGGCATTGGGCAAGGCGTGGCGGAAGTTGACCCACCGCGCGCCCAAGCCCTTCGCCCTCGCCGTGCGCACGTAATCCAGGCTCAATACTTCCAACATGCTGGAACGCGCCACCCGCGTCACCAGTCCCAGGAGAATCAAGCTTAGCGTCACCGAGGGCAGAATGAGCGAGCGGGCAAATTCAATAGGCGTCTTGCCTTGACCGACGGTGGGCAGCCAATCGAGGTGCAGCCCAAATATCAGCATCAACATAATGCCGAACCAGAAGGCGGGAATGGACACGCCAAATAAGGCGAAGGTCATTGCCAAGGTGTCGATCCAGGTGCCGCGCTTTAATGCCGATATGATGCCGATGGGCAAGGCGAGCACAAGCACAAGGCAGATGGACGTCACCGTCAGAATGATGGTATCCGGCAGGCGCTGCATAATCTCATAACTGACGTCGGAGCGCGACCGCACCGATTTGCCCATATCGCCTTTGAGCAGATTGGTCACGTAGCGCACATATTGAATCGGCAGTGGATCATTCAGACCGAGCTTATCGCGAATCCGATGTATCTCTTCCTCGGTCAGTTGGCGCGCGTTGCTCATCATCAGTTCGACCGGGTCGCCGGGGATGAGGTGAATGAGCGCGAAGGTGGCGGTGGTCACGCCAAAGACGAGTGGAATCATCAGGATGACACGCCGCAGGATGTATTGCTTCATCGTCTCAATCTGCGAAATCTAGTTTGAAACATCGTTGAAGCTGGAATTGCGTTTCTCGTTCGCGGAAATCCGCCCGGCGCCGCCCGGTGACAGACTGCGCGGACTACCCCCTAGGTGGATTCTAGTCACGATGCTGTAACCTGTCAAATCTCGAAGCACCGCCGGCCGAGAGCCTTGCTGGCGCCAGCGCACGCGACCACATTGGTTCCCGGAGCGCTACGACCTTAGCGGAGTGGGCACTTCCGGCGCGAACTGATAGTCCGGCTCGATCTGCTGACGCCGCAGGATGGGGATAATTTGGCGCCAGGTCCCGATGATGCCTTGGCAGGGCACGGGCATATCGTGCTTCACGATCCGATGCAATTCCGGCAGGTTATAGAAGGGCACGGCCGCGTACATATGATGCTCAATATGATAATTCATCTGCCAGTATAAGAAGGCCAGAATCGGATTGAGCGCGATGGTGCGGGTATTGATGCGGTAGTCGGGCGTGTTGTCGGTCAAGCCGATATGCTGCGCGACGTTCAGCAGATATTGGAAACCGCCGGCGTAGAATGACCCGAAGGTCACGAGCACCGCCAGCATCCACCAGTCGGTCAAGGCGGAAACGAGCACGATCAACCCGTGACCAATCATGAGGACGCGCGCCCAATTGAAGAGCGCTCGCCTGCCCTTCACGTTTTCCGGAGGAAAGAGAACCCGCTCCCAATCGTCTTCAATTATGCCGAAACAAAGTTTGAGCGTGTGTCTCATGCGCAGGAAGAAGCCGCGCACATTGATGAAGGCGAAAAGGAGATAAGACTTGAGCGTGAATTCGACCGGCAGCACCACTTCAGAGTCATCGGGCGGGTGCAAGGTATAGCGATGATGCGCCTGGTGGCTCGCCCAGAAGGAGATATGGCTGAACCAGCCGAGGAAACTGAAAATGCAGACAAAGAACTCATTGAGCCATTGAGTCTTGAAGACAGTTTTATGACAGAATTCGTGGTGTCCGTTGACAGTGAATTTTTGCAAAGAGCCATACAAGAAAATCAAGGCGATGACGACCAGCCAATGCGCCCGTCCGACGGCGTACCAGGCGAGCGCGCCAGTGAATGCCAGCACCGCCAGAAATGCCAAAGTCTGCGCCATGCCCTTGACGTCGCTGCGCTGGTTCAGGCGCGCCAGATCCGCGGCTGGCACCGGTGAGCGATAAAACTTGATACGCCTCTGCGGTTTGTCTTCGGTCATAGTTCAAACTCTTTTCAACTCGGGCTAGAACAATGACGCAACCCGATCATGCCTCTTCTAAACCCAATTATATACTGACACTCCAGCAAATTCACCGCTTCGGCGCCGACCTACGCTTAGCTCTTCGCCGATTCATAAAGCAGCCGCATCTCAGCGAGCTGCCGCTGGCTATCGACCATGCCGCCGGGCCGGCTGCGCGCGAGCCATAGCAAGGGAAACTCGGCTTCAATCGCGGCCAGCTCCGCTCGCATGCTTCGTCGCGTCACCGAGGGATCGGACAATTGCAGCAAGCCGCGGCGCGCTCCATGCTGGGCCAGCAGCGCCAGATGCTTGTACTCTCGCCTGATGAGTTCGGCGTCCGGAAGATCCATCCGTGATCTCTCAATCGGCGAGATGGCATCGGCAATGAGTTCCAGCGACGCATGCAAGTTGGCGCGCAGCAGATCGTCGTCGAATAAGGTCTTCTGGCTTTCACCTGCGTGAAAGAGCAGCGAGGCGCGTTCGCGCAAATTGTCAAGCGAGTATATATGCAACGAATACAGCAAGCTGGCGACGTTCTGAATGACACCGGTTTCCTGGTAGGCATTGCCGAGGTCGTAGACAAGCTTTCCCATTATGGCGGCGCTGTCCTGGAAAACAAAGGAATCCAGAGCGAGCGGCAGATCCAAGTCGCGGTTTTCGGCGCAAGCCCAGCTCAGCGCCGCGCCATAGGCGAATCCCAGATAGCTCACGGGCAGACAGCGCCGCCAGCCCCAGGTGTCGCCCCAATTCGTATTCAGATAGCCGATTGCGCCGTTTTGCAATCCCTGTTGCGCCGCCTCGCGCAGATTCGCCAGGCAATTGTCTGTGCGTCCCAGGATGGTCCGCATTGCGGAGGTGCTGGGACAGACGTAGAAGGGAATGCCGGCCGCGGCATAAGGCGCGGTCTTTCCGAGAAAGTCATAGCCGGCTTCGTAGTTCCATTCAAGAGCGATGATGTCTTTTGGCAGCTCAGGAATCAGCTCAGGATGCTGGTTGATGATGTCGGGCCAAAACTGCACCGTCCGCCCATGCGCCTGCGCCAGCTGGCAGACTTCCAGAAAAAAGTCCAGGTAAACACGACCCCGGCCCCGTTCCTCGACCAGCGATTTGCTGCGCCCCAGGCCAAGCTCGAAAGTCTCGTCACAGCCGATGTTGAAAAGCTTGCTGCTGAAATTGGGCAGAAGCTCGGTATACAGGCTATCAACGAATGGGAGCGTATCCGGTACGGCGGGCGACAGCGTGGATGGCAGATGAGGCACGCCCCAGGGCGCGGTGAATTCGCTTTCGACTTCGGCCAGATGAAGGTATTGTGGATGTTCAAACCAGCGTTCCATGTGGCCGAAACTATTCTGATTGGGTACGAGCTCGATATGCCGCTCGCGGCAATAAGCGTCAAGCGCCCGGATCTCTTCCGCCGTCAGGGGCGACGCGTGACGCCAAACATCCTCGTGCTTCTGATAAGCGAATGTATGCTCCGTATAAAGCTGGAACTGATTCACTTTCCAACTGGCGAGCCGGTCAATCAAGGCATAGAGCGTCTCCATTGTGGACTCTTTGCCGCGGCTGATATCATGCATGACGCCGCGCGTCGGGAAGTCGGGCCAATCGTCAATGACGAGCTGCGGCAAGGTCGGTCCCTCGGTTTTCAGCAACTGCTGCAGGGTTTGAACGCCATAAAATAGGCCGGCCAGATCATGCGCGGCAATGACAAGGCCTTCACCCGAAACGGTCAGCCGATAGCCTTGGGCGCGCGCAATGGCGTTGTCCAGGCACAACATCACTTGCCCGGTCGCGCCTCCCGCGATTGACCAGCTATCGCCCGTTGCCGTCTCCAGCGCCGCTTGAAGCTGCCGCGCAGAGAAAAGCAAAACGGCTGGCCGCGGCACATTGAGCGCGATGCGTCCGCCCTGCTCAAGGCTGAGCGTTCCGCCGGTGAATGTCGCCTGTTGTGGCTGTGGCAGCAGATTAAGTTCGGAATGCAATTTGGCGTCTCGGTAGGTTCAAGACCAATAAGTGAAAGCTAAAAGGAAAGGTTCGGTAAGAGCGGGCGGCTCACCCCTCACCCCCCAGCCCCCTCTCCCACAAGGGCTGCGCGTAGACACAGCACTTCGAGAGGGGGAGCTAAACGCTGCCGGACGCAAGGTATTTTGCGTGGGCGGCGGCATAGTCGCGCGTGTGTCTATAACCACGGGAAGACGCTTGGCGTATCCAGCGCCAATCGGCATTTACAACGATTTTGCCATTGGCAAAAGATTCGATAACAACTCGGTTTTACGATCTGGTGGATGAAACGTTCAATGTGTTACGCACGGAAAGGAAAAGGCAATGAGAAAACTGCTCCGCTTCATCGTTTTGCCCACCCTCGTTGGCGCCCTTATCATCATCCTGGCATTCGGCGTTCTGCCGATACCTGGCATCCAGGCGATCGCCGCGGTCAGCCATCCCAACGATGTATTCGCCGAAGTCTATCGAGACGCCAGCCCATCGGTCGTGGCGATCAGCGTCCGAAACGAGTTGGGCGGGGGCAACGGCTCCGGCTTCGTGATCGACGACGCAGGCCACATTGTGACAAATGCCCACGTGGTCGACGAGGCCGAAGAAATCGCTGTCGAATTCTTCGAGGGCGGCATTTACCGCGCGCAACTGGTGGGCCTTGATCTGGCCTCCGACATCGCCGTGATCAAGGTAGAGGCGCCCGCCAGCCAACTGCATCCGATTCCCTTCGCCGACTCGGCGGATCTCTCCGTTGGTCAAACGGTGCTCGCGATCGGCAGTCCCTTCCGGCAAGGTTGGACATTGACATCGGGCATCATCAGCGCCCTTGATCGCACCATTCAGAGCCTGACGCAATTTCAGATCGGCGGAGTCATCCAGACGGACGCCTCGATCAATCCGGGCAACAGCGGCGGACCGCTGATCAATCTCGATGGCGATGTCATCGGCGTCAACGCGCAGATCATCAGCGGCTCGCGCAGCAGTTCCGGCGTCGGCTTCGCGATTCCCGCCAATCTGACGCGCCGCGTCGCCGAAGCGCTAATCCAAGACGGCGAGATGACCTACAGCTATATCGGCATCACCGGCGAAGATGTCGGTTTGAGCGTCATCGAAACGCTGGGCTTGCCCAACGACTTCAGCGGCGTCGTCGTTGGTGAGGTGCTGGACGATGGTCCGGCCGCCGAAACCGATTTGCATGAAATCGCCGAAATGCGCACGCGCGGCGATGGCGAGCTGGTGGGGATGCGCGCGGACATCATCACCGCCATTGATGGCCACAGCATCAAGGGCATGGACGACTTGATCACTTATCTCGCGCGCCACACGCGCCCGGGCCAGGTGGTATCACTGACCGTGCACCGCGATGGCGGGCGAATCGTCGAAATCCCGATCGAGCTTGGCAGCCGCTAGTTCTAGCATGTACCGAAGCTGTCAAATGGGCGACTCACAGAGTCGCCCCTACAACACGACGGCGTGGCGAGGATGGGATAGAAAAGCGTGCTGCGGACAAATTTCGCCTCCCCCCATTGCAATGGGTAGCGTAGGTCGCGAAGACACTGACCGCCGACACTAACCTACGGGGGACCGAGGGGGGTAGACCAGGCGGGCGAACCAAAGTGATGCCCCAAATGATTTCATCATGAATTGGGCAGGCATCGACATAATTGTCGGCTCGTGTCAAGCCCGGCAGACTTTGCCAGCAAGCATGAAACAGGTATAGTGATAGTAGAACTTATCCGTCTCATTTACGGTCCTGATCATGTCCGAAATCAGCTATCAGAAAGCCAGGCGGCAGCTCGCCGACGGCATCTGTTCCACCGTGCACAGGGTTGACATTCCGGCCGGGCGCCTGCGCTTTGAAGACCTGCATCCGATGAGCAGCTACGTCCGTCAGCAAGATATCGCCCGCATGCATTACGCCAGAGCGCGCGCCCGCGGCGAAGAAAGACCGCATATCCTCACCTGGACCGCCATGCAAACGGACCGCCGCGCCGAGCAGATCTTCCCCGGGCTCAGCTACCAGAGCGATGACGGCGAGCACATCATCAGCGCCAATTCATTCATCACTTGCGTCTTGCGCAAACTGCTGGCGGAAGGCTGGCTGCAGCTGCACGAGTACATGGGCGACACGTACGAATGGAAGGTCGATATACCGGCGGAACAGCGCGCTTGGAAAGCGCGAGCGGCCTCCGTCTTGAGCTGGCTGGAAGAATCGATCCAGCTTGATCTCTACCCCAATATCGAGCGTGGCAGCTACCAACCGCGCGTATTCCGCCCCTTCGATGTACGGCACAATTTCATTCGCATCGGCCGCTGCGATTTCATCCGACACTTCGTACAAAACCATGAGCGCCAGGTCGTCTTCAACACGTCGCATTTCTTGCATGAGCACGACGACTTGATCAGCCATCATTCGGGCTACGGCGACGCAATCGGCTTGATGGTCGCGGAAAACACCATCCTGCGCCCGCCAATATATCGTCGCGGCGCCCTGCTCTACGATGGCTCCGACTGGCGCATTGAGACCTTCAGCCTGAACGATATCCAGCTTGTCCTGCCAGGAGACATCAGCCTCAGCGCCACCGCCGACGGTGTCCAGCGCTTCCAGTTGAATCCGCCGGATCCGCAGCCCATCGCCCTGTACACGCGCGCCGGCGGATTAGCCGACGACGGCACCCCGCTTGATCGTAGTCCGTCCGCCCCGGATCGCACGGAGTTCGTCCTCGTCAATCGACAGGTGCTGAGCTGGAAGCGCGGCGGTGGGCTGCAAATCCCGCAAAATGGCTTTATTCTGTCGCTCCAAGACGGCGCGCTGCCCGCCCGCGTCGCCGAAGACTTGATCGCTTACGCCTGGGTCGAATATGAATTCGCTGACGCGAACAGTCGCTTGCAGTCCGCCATACAAGCCGGACCGATTCTCATGCGCGGCGGAGAAAACGTGCTTCATCAGTCCGCCGGCGCTGAAGAATTTCACCCGAGCCAGGGCGCCGCCGTTGGCGTATCGCCGGTGCATATCGACCTGGCCGGTCAGAACCAACGCAAAGCGCGCAGCGCCCTTGGCATCAAGCCGGATGGAAACCTGCTGCTCGTCGTGGTGGACGGCTGCAATCCAAGTTTCCGCACCGAGATGGACAGTCATGGCGCGACGCTGGATGAAGTTATCGGGATCCTGCAAGAGGCGGGGGCCGTCGACGCGCTCAACCTCAGCGGCGAGGGTTCCAGTCACCTTTTTGTCGCGGGCGGCTTGGCCAGCCTGCCATCGGACAGACGCGGCCAGCGCGGCGTGATCTACGAGCGTATGCTGCCCTCAATCGGGATCGTCGACTGAAGCGCCGACCGCCTGCAAATCAAGCCAGATCTGTTCGTCCATTTCGATTTCGCCGGCCGCCATGATACGTTCATGGATGCGATCCCCGCGTTCGCCCGGCGCCAGAATCTCCTCGACGCCCGGCAAGCGCTTGAGACGCTTGAGGCGCGCCAGCAAATCGCTGACGCCATCCTGAAAACTTGCCGAGTCATCCGCCAGCAGCTCGGGGTCGATGGCGAAAACCAGATTGCCCCAATCGCGCTTCGCCCCCGCCTCATCGCGAATCGCGCCGACCAATGGACGCGTCAGCACTTCGACTATGAGCGCCAGCGCCGCGCCTTTGTAACCGCCAAAGGCTTTGATCGCGCCAGCCAGCGCCGCCGCCGGATCGGTAGTGATGCGTCCGCCGCTGTCATAGGCGACGCCCTCGGGAATCGACCGTCCCTCAGCCTGTGCCAGGTGAATGCCATACCAGGCGATCGCTGCCGTCGCCATATCGAAGACGATCGGATTGCCCGCCGTTGGGATGCCAATCGCCAGCGGATTGGTGCCGAAGAAGGGCTCATAAGAGCCGTGCATCGCCATTAACTCCATCGAGCCGGAGCAAACGAAGCCAATCATGCCCGCGTCGGCCAGCGCCCGCGCAAAATAACCGATGGCGCCGGTGGGCGAATTGCTACGCCGCGTGCCGACGATGCCGAAGCCATGCGCCTGCGCCTTGTCAATGGCCAGCGCGGTCGCGCGCGCGACGACCACCATGCCCTGATTCCAGCCGCCGTCAATCAGCGCCGACAGCTTGGTATCCTTGACGACATTGATTTCACTTGCCTTTGGATCTGCCGGCATGCCCGCGCCCAGCAGCTTGATCACATTCTGATTATTGCCGCGCAGCTGGGCGTACATGATGATCTCAAGAATGATCTCGCTATCCGCCGCGTTGAATCCTTGCGCCACAATCGCCCGCCGCGTCGCCGAACGCAACGCTTCAATTGGAACTTTCATGCTCTCGCATCCTTGACTGTTTGGTGATGCGCTTTGGACGACCCAAGGGTCGCCCCTACACTTTTCGCTTCCATGCCTCTGTGCGCGCTCGCCTTATTTCTTGCCGCGCGCGAAACCGTTTGAAGTCAAGTAATCATAGCTCTGGCGCACGGCGTCCAGCCGATTGTTATTGCTGCGATCCTGCTCGACGATGTACCAACTGGCCGTCTCCGCCGTCGCATCCACAAGCGCGGGCACATTCATTACGCCATGCCCGACAGCGGCCATGTCGCCAAGCGGCTCCAGCCAGCCATCCTTGAGATGAAGCAGCGGCGCGCGCGCCCCCACTTGCCGCACTACGGCAACAGCGTCTTCGCCACCGACCTGCACCCAATAGGTATCGATCTGCAAACCCACACTCTCGTCCAACTCGTTCAACATGACATCAAGCGTGGCGGCGCCGTTGATCTGTTTGTATTCCCACCAATGATTGTGATAGTGTATGCCCAGATTATTGGCTTGGGCGAAGTCACCAGCTTGGTTCAACCTCTCGCAAGTTCGCTTGATGGAATCGATCGTCTCGAAGTCCTCCGGCGGCAGCATGGCAACGGCGACGCTTTCGAGATCGAAGGCCTCGGCGATTTCAAGCACGGCATCCTGGTTGGCCGCATCAGGGAAGGGCACGTGGCTGTTGAAGGTCTGCAAATTCAACTCGCGGAAGAGCGCCGCCGCCTCCGCCAATTCGCATGGCATGCCGCCGTACGGTTCAACGCCGATATAACCCAGGTCGGCGACAGCCCGCACTGTGCCTTCGAAATCCTCCGCTAGCAATTCGCGCACGGTATAAAGCTGCAGCGCTATCGGTTTCAGTTCAGACATTGCTATTCCCTCTCGCCTTTGGACATTTTCGCTCCTCGTATTTTGACCAATCTCACCAGGAATTCCAGTGCCGATCACAAGTCTGTCATCGTTTTCAAACTGCGCTATCTTCTCGTAGTCATCTGACATCCCCTGCTGTACACTGTAAGCTTGTGCGTCGCGAAAATGGCAGCAAGACGCAGACCCGTTGACTGACAATCAGCCGCGCCTACAGGAGACCGCGCATGGCAACCGCCGATTCCACCAGAGAGCTCGACGCCCTCCCCAAGCCAGAGAAGTTCGCCGCCCTGCGCATTTGGCGGCGCCTGATGGCTTATCTTTCCAACTACAAGCTTTGGGTCGCCCTGGCTGCGGTCGGCATTATCGGCTTGAATGTGCTCCTGATCGTCGTGCCCTATATCTTGCGCGATGTCGTGGACATCGGCATCGCCCGCCAAGACAGCGCCTATATGCTCAGCGCCGGCTTGCTCGTCGTCGCCCTGGGCGTGATACGCGGGGCGGTCGCCTTCCTGGGCCGGTTCTTCGGCGAACGCCTGTCCCACTATGTATCCTACGATATCCGCAATCAAATCTACGAAAAGGTCCAGCGGCAATCCTTCAGTTATCACGACAGCGCGCAAGTGGGGACGATCATCACGCGCGCGATCAGCGATGTCAACGAGATTCAGCGCTACTTTTCTTATGGGCTGATGGATGGTTTGAACTTCGTCATCTTGCTCGTCGGCGTGGTTGGGATCATGATGGCCTCAAGCCCGTTCTTGGCAATCATCGCCTTTATTCCGCTGGCGCCGCTGGCATTTTATTCCAACCATTTCGTCATGCGCGTGCATCCGCGCTGGAAAAAGGTGATGGACCGGATGCAGGTGCTCAGCAATCATATCCAGGAAAATGCCCTGGGCGCCGAGGTCGTGCGCGTATTCGCCCGCGAGCCATACGAGATTGAGCGCTTCCATAAAGAAAACCAGAATCTCTATGAGGAGCAGCTCGACTTCATCACGCAGTGGATCACCTATTTGCCGGCGAGCGCCTTGCTGGCTGCGATGTCGACAGCGCTGGTCCTGTTGTTCGGCGGCATCTTGGAAACGCAAGGCATGGGGAATATCACCGTCGGCTTGATCGTGACATTCAACGCCTACGTGCTGCTGCTGTCACAACCGCTGCGTTTCATCGGCTTCATCATATTGCTGACCACGCAAGCGGTCGCCAGTGGCGAGCGGGTCTTTGAAGTCCTGGACGAGCCGGAAACCGTCGTGAACAGACCGAAGGCGATTAAGACGGCCATCCGGGGCAAAGTCCGCTTTGAAAACGTCAGCACGCGCTATAACAGTTCCAACCACGCCGTGCTAAATCAAATTGATCTCGAGGCGCAGCCGGGCGAAGTCGTCGCCATCATCGGCTTGACCGGCTCCGGCAAGACGACCATCGCTAACTTGATTCCGCGCTTCTATGACGTGACTTCGGGCGCCGTCACCATTGACGGCATTGATGTGCGCGACTTTGATCTCGACAGCCTGCGCAGCCAAATCGGCATCGTCATGCAACAGTCGCTTCTCTTCAACGCCACCATCGACGAAAACATCGCCTACGGCAATCCGGAAGCCACACGCGATCAAATCGTGGCCGCCGCCAAATCAGCAAACGCGCATGATTTCATCTCCGAGTTTCCCGATGGCTACTTGACAGAAGTCGGCGAACGCGGCGTCACTTTGTCCGGCGGGCAGAAACAGCGCATCGCCATCGCCCGCGCCCTGCTCATTGATCCGCGCATACTCATTCTGGACGATGCCACCAGCAGCGTCGACACGCGGACGGAACACCTGATTCAGCAAGCGTTGGAGCGCATCATGGAGGGCCGCACAACCTTCGTCATCGCCCAGCGTATGAGCACGATCCTGAAAGCCGATCAGATTATCGTCCTGCGCGATGGCGCGATCATCCAACATGGCACGCACGAAACCCTGCTGCAAGACGGCGGGCTATACGAAGAAATCTACCAATTGCAGTTGGAAGAACAAGAGCGCGTCCGCCGCGAAGCCATCATCGCCGGCATCATCAAGATCCCCCTGGACGAGCGGCGCTCCACCCAGCAATTCCGCGCCTTAATCGACCGGCTTACCGGCAAGTACTCGAATTGACGCCAGCAGAGATAAGGGCTCATGATCCTCCTGACTCGCCGAAAACTGAAGCAGGCAACCGCGAAAGACAAAGCGGCCGAGGCCGAACCGAGCATCCTCGAGATTGATGACGATCATAAGCCTGGCTTCGATCGCGAGGTTACCGCGCGCCTCTTCTCTTATTTGAAGCCCCACCGGAAGGACCTCGGGGTCGCCGTTGTGATGATGATGTTCAGTGTGCTGGCCAATGTCGCCAGCCCGCCATTGATCGGCTGGGCGATCGACGAAGGCATCAGCAAGCGAGACATGACCGTGCTCGGCGGCGGCGTGGTCGCCTTCATCATCCTGCAGCTGCTCGGTTTCGTCGGCTTTCGCGTGCAGCTGCGCAATATGGCGGTCATCGGCCAGACGATTATCCAGACTCTGCGCAATCAGCTCTTCGACCATATCCAATACCTGTCCATTGGATTCTTCGCCGAATACGAAGTGGGCCGCTTGATCGCCCGCGTCATCAGCGATGTGAATGTCGTGCGCGAAGCCGTCACTTTCGCCGCTGTCGGCACCATTCGCGAAGTGCTGATGCTCTTCGGCATCATTATTTCGATGGTCCTCATCAATATCCCGCTGACCCTGGTCGCCTTCACAGCTCTGGTCATACTGTCCGTAATCGCCAACGTCTGGCGCATTCACGCGCGCGAGGCTTACCTGCGCGTGTCCGATTCCAATGCCAAGGTATACGCCGAGTTATCCGAGGCTTTCAATGGCGTGCGCGTCACCCAGGCTTTCGCCCGCCAGCGGCACAATCGCGACCGCTTCACCGGCGAAATCAATATGGCCAGCCGCAACGCGGCCGAGCGCGCCGCCTTGATCTCCAGTGTCTTTTATCCCGCCGTGGAAATGATCGGCGGCGTCGCCACCGGCACGCTGATATTCGTCGGCGGCACGCTCGTTCTGGACGAACGAATCTCGGTCGGCGTGCTGCTCGCTTTCATTCTTTATATCCAGCAATTCTTTTTCCCGATCCGAATGCTGGCGCGTCGTTTCAACCTCTTGCAGACGGTCATCGCCTCCGGCTACCGCATCTTCAAATTGATGGACTTCCCGGTCGATATCCGCGACGATCTCGACGCCAGCGATTTGCCAGCCATCAGGGGTCACGTCCGCTTTGAAGATGTGTCCTTCCGCTATACGCGCGATGGCGACCTGGTGCTGAAGAATATCAATCTCGATGTGGCGCCCGGCTCTCGCGTCGCCTTTGTCGGGCATACCGGCGCCGGCAAGACCACCATGGTCAAGTTGATCATGCGCTTCTATGACACGGCCGCCGGCCGCGTGACTATTGACGGTCAGGACGTCAAACACATCAGCCAGAACAGCCTGCGGCGGCAGATTGGCGTCGTCCCGCAAGATACGCACCTCTTCTCCGGCAGCGTGATGGACAACATACGTTATGGACGGCTGGACGCAACCGATGAGGAGGTGGTTGCGGCGGCCAAGGCAGTCGGCGCGCATCAATTCATCACCGAGATGCCGGATGGCTATCTGACCGATATCATGGAAGGCGGCGCCGTGCTATCGACAGGCCAGAGGCAGCTGCTGGCTTTCGCCCGCGCCCTGCTTGCCGACCCGCGCATCCTCATCCTTGATGAAGCGACCGCCAACATCGATACCCAGACTGAGCGCCAGATTCAGGCGGCGCTGGAGCATCTCTTGCTTGGGCGCACCAGTTTCGTCATCGCCCACAGGCTTAGTACCATCACCTCAGCCGATCTGATTGTGGTGATGGATCACGGCGAAATCATCGAAATGGGCAGCCACCAGGAACTGCTTGACCGGGAAGGCGTTTACCACCAACTCTTTACCTTGGTGTAAGTGACCACGCCGTTTATCTCTTGTTGTCTTCATTGGGCGTAAAGTGCAGATCGCTGGCTCTCGTTATCATCGTCTCGCCGAAGCGGTCGCGCAATCGATCGAGCGTGGATTGCAATTCGGCCGCATGCCGGTCGCCATCGTGGTCCTCCCACAAGCCCATCTGACTGCTAGGCGCGCCAAAACCGCCCAAGCCGACCCCGATCAAGCGCGCCGGCTTGCCCTTAATCCACACCTGGTCGAAGAGCTGTATCGCTGAACTGTAAATCACGCCATCCAAATCGGTCGGATTATCCAGAGTCAGTTGCCGGCTCAGCGTCGTAAAATCTGTCCAGCGCAGCTTGAGCTTGACGGTCGTGCCAGCGAGACCGGCTTTGCGCGCCTGCCGTCCCACGCCATCGGACAAGCGCCGCAGCGTCAGCTTCAGCTGCGCCTCGTCCGCGACATCTTTGGCGAAGGTCACTTCCTTGCTGATTGACTTGGCCTCGTGCTCCGTCAAGACGGGCCGGAAGTCGATGCCCTGCGCGCGCCGCCAAATATCGGCGCCCAGCTTGCCCAGCCGCGCGGTCAAAGCCGCCTCGGGCCAGTTGGCGATGTCGCCGACAGTCGTCAGCCCGAGCGCGCTCAGCGTTTCCGCGGTTTTCGGCCCGACGCCCCAAAGCCGCCGAATCGGCAGCGGCGCCAGAAAGCTTGCCTCTTGTCCCGGCGGCACAATGGTAATGGCGTTTGGCGGCTTGTCCGTCCTTTGCCGCGCCTTGCCAAGCGTGTTCGCGGTCTTCGCCACCAGCTTGTTGGTTGCGCCACCCAGCGAACAAGGCAGGTCGAGCTCGTCATTAATGCGCTTTTGCAGTTTGCTGGCAATCGCCTTGATGTCATCCGGCAATATCGTCACATCGAGAAAGGCTTCGTCAATGGAAAGGGGCTCAACGTAAGGCGCGGTGTCGCGCAAGATCGCCATCACCGCCTTCGACCGTTCGCCATAGACGCCGCGCGTCTGCCCCACGACGATGAGATGCGGGCACAAGCGAATCGCCTGCGCCATCGGCATCGCCGAGCGCACGCCGTACTTGCGCGCCGGATAAGACGCGGACGAGACGACGCCGCGTTCGTTGGGCTTGCCGCCCACCGCAATCGCCTTGCCGCGCAACTCCGGATTCAACTGCTCTTCCACTGCGCAGAAGAAGGCATCCAAATCAAGGTGGAGGATTTTGCGAGTCTTCTGCATTAGTGCTGCGCCGCGAACAGAACGATCATCATCGTATACAGAATATAGAGATGTAGAAATTATATTCTATATTATCGCAGAATCCGTCAGTTCCCAACCGGCCCAAACTTCGTCCGCCGGCGCGCAATCTACAAATCGACACAATGCCGCTATAATGCGTGCAGTGATGCCAGCACCCATTTCAAGGACCGGGCATGCCGCTGTCAACTCATCCGGATGCGATTCAAGCGCTTGTCAGCGGCGAGCTGGGCGCGCCGTCATCGATTCTGGGACGGCATCATCAAGGCGACGAAGTCTCCATCCGTACACTGCGGCCCTGGGCAAAGCACGTGACGCTTGTCAATGAGTCGACCGATGACCGCGTACCCATGAAGAAATCCCACCAGGACGGTCTCTTCATCGCCGAGCTGGATTCGACCTGGGCGGACGCGCCCTACCACTTTGAGGCGATCACCGTTGATGAGGGCCGCGAATCTTGGGGCGATCCGTATATTCACCCGCCGCTCCTGTCCGATTACGACATTTATCTATTTAGCCAGGGAAAGCATAGGGACATCTATCAGAAGCTGGGCGCGCACCCCCGAGAGATCGACGGCGTGGCCGGCGTCAACTTCGCTGTTTGGGCGCCCAATGCCTACAAGGTCGCCTTGGTTGGAGATTTCAATCGCTGGGACGAGCGCTGCCACGCAATGGAAAACAACAGCGAGTTGGGCATTTGGGAGATCTTCGTGCCGGGCTTGGCGGAAGGGACGCGCTACAAATACGAAATCCGCTCACATAACCGCGGCTATCGCGCTCAAAAGTCCGACCCGTACGGCTTTTACAGCGAGCTGCGCCCGCACACCGCCTCGATTGTTAGCGACCTTGAACAGTATCAATGGGGCGACAGCGACTGGATGAGCGCCCGCGCGCAAAGCGACCCGCTTTCGCATCCGATGAATATCTATGAGCTGCACCTGGGTTCATGGCGGCGCAAGCCAGGAGACGAATTTCTGACCTATCGCGAGCTGGCGGACGAGCTCGTGCCTTATCTCGTCGATATGGGCTACACGCACCTCGAGTTGCTGCCGGTCGCCGAGCATCCGCTGGACGCCTCCTGGGGTTATCAAGTGACTGGCTACTTCGCCCCGACCAGCCGCTACGGCGCGCCGGCCGACTTCATGCATCTGATCGACCGCTGCCACCAGAATAACATCGCCGTCATCCTCGATTGGGTGCCGGCCCACTTCCCCAAAGACGGACATGGACTGAATTACTTTGATGGCACGCATCTCTACAGCCACGAAGATCCGCTGCAGGGTGAACAGCCCGACTGGGGCACGATGATCTTCAACTACGCCCGCAGCGAGGTCCGCAGTTTCTTGCTCTCCAACGCCCTGTTCTGGCTGAGAGAGTACCACATTGATGGCTTGCGCGTAGACGCCGTCTCGTCGATGATCTATCTCAACTTCTCGCGCGAAGACGGCGAGTGGCGACCCAACGAATACGGCAGCCATGAGAATCTCGCCGCCCTGGCCTTCCTGCGCGAATTCAACGAAGTCGTCCACGCGGAAGCGCCCGGCGCCATCACCATCGCCGAAGAGTCAACCGCCTGGAACATGGTGTCGAGGCCGACTTACGTTGGCGGGCTCGGCTTCACTCTCAAATGGAACATGGGCTGGATGCACGACACGCTGAATTACATGGCGCGCGAACCCGTGCATCGGCGTTTTCATCACCATCAGATTACCTTCGCTCTGCTCTACGCCTTCAGCGAAAACTTCGTCCTGCCGCTCTCGCATGATGAAGTTGTGCACCTGAAGGGCTCGCTGATCGGCAAGCTGCCAGGTGATTACTGGCAGAAATTCGCCGGCCTGCGCCTGCTCTTCGGTTACCAATACACCCAGGTCGGCAAGGTGCTCAACTTCATGGGCAACGAAATCGCCCAATTCGCCGAATGGAGCGAGGAGCGCAGCCTCGATTGGCACCTGCTCGACTATGAGAAACATGCCCAAATGCAATCGTATGCTCGCGACCTCAATCATCTTTATCGCGAACAGCCCGCCCTCTGGCAACTTGATTTCGTGCCGGAGGGCTTCCGCTGGATTGAAGCCAATGACGCCGATTACAGCGTCTACAGCTATATCCGCTTCGCCCAGGACAAAGGCGACTTTCTCGTCGTCGTGTTGAACTGCACACCGGTCGTTCGTGAGAATTATCGCATCGGCGTCCCCGAGCCCGGCTATTATCGCGAGTTGCTCAACAGCGATGCCAGCTGCTATGGCGGCGGCGATGTCGGCAACGGGGGCGGCGTCCACAGCGATGACTTCGGAGCTCACGGCCTGCCGTATAGCGTCAATCTGCGCCTACCGCCACTCGCGATTCTGATCCTTAGAATTGGGGATCGGTAAACTTGGCGGGCGCGTACCTTGTGGCGAAGGCCGTACCGTTTTTCACCACCGAGTACACCGAGGAAAATGAGGACACAGAGAGTCGCATAAACACTGACTGCCGACACAGCAGCAATACTAGAAGCCGTTTGCAGAATAACAGACTCAGTAGACACACCGCGACAATTCCGTCGCCAAGGCAAAATACTATGGTAACCCGCCATGATTAGCTCCCCTCCCGGCGGTCAGTGTCTACGCGACCTTATGCCTCGGGGAGGGGGCCGCGCCGCGTAGACACAGACGGTCCGGGGAGGGGTTGGCTGCCCGCAACGCAAACAGAGGCCTTTCGCCGGCACGCTCGCCATTGTGACAGGATGAGTTTGGGCGACTCGCCGACGCGCGTAGACACAGCGGGTCAGGCGCCCCTACGGATGTCATTGACTGGCCGCCTTGCGCCGTGGTGGAGGCGCCAACAGCGCCGCCAACAGCACCAGCAGGCACAAGCCCGCGCCCAGCCACAGCACCGGTTGATAGCCGCCAGTCGCGTCAAAACTCAAGCCAAAAATCGCAGGACCGAGCGCGCTGCCGATGACGCTGGACGTGTACACGAATCCGCGGATCTCACCCTGAAACTGCCGCCCGAAGAGATTGGGCCAGACCGCGCCATCAAAGACGTAGCCGATGCCCATGCCCAGGCCAAAAGCCAAGGCGTAGGCGATTAGTTGGTGAGGCTCGCGCATGATCATCGCCAGCCCGCAGGAGCAGAGCAGCGCCAGCATCTGCAAGGCGGCCACGTAAGACGGCTTGATGCGATCAATCAAATAGCCAGCCAACAAGGCCGAACCGGCCGCGAAAAGCGATATCAGCGCGAAGGTCTCGGTGGCGATTTGCGCGCTATGGTCCAGGACGGCGAAGATGGAGACCTGATGCAGGATCAGCCCCGTTCCCCAGGCGGACGGGAGTATTCGCGCGGCGATGAACACCCACAATATCGGGGTGCGCAGCGCCTCTTTCAGCCTCCAGTTGTCCTCGTAATCTCCATCGCCGGCTGCTTTCGATTTCTCAGCGTCCGCCGCATTGTCCGGCATCAGCCCATACGGTTCTGGCCGGCTGCGCATCAGCAGGCCGAATGCCGGTACCACGAGCGCTATCACGGCGACGCCCAAGACGATGAAGACCGACCGCCATGCTGTCGTTTCAAGCAGCAGGCGCAGCAGATTGACATAGAGGCCCTGAAACAAAGCGAAAGCCAAAGCCAAGAGCGCCATCATGCGGCCGCGATGCTGCCGGAACCAGTTGGCCACCGCCGTTGTGCTGACGAGAGTTAAGGCGCCCTGCCCCAATCCACGCAGGCCGGCGAAGGCGAAGAAGAGCATGACGGGACCATTGATCAGCGAGCAAAGCGCCAGGACAAGGGCGAACAGCAAGCCGATGGCGACGCCGACGCGGCGATTGCCCAAGGCGTCAATTCGACGGCCAACCCAGGTCAAGCCCAGCGAGGCGACGAATGTGCCCGCGCCATACAATCCGCTGACGGTCGTGCGGTCCAGCCCGAAATCTTCAATGAAAAAATCCATGAACAGCGAGACGGAAAAACTTTGACCGGGAGAGCTGCAAATCGACCCGATCAAGGCGACCAGCCAAACCACCCAGCCGTAGAAAAACGGACTGGCGGCGACCAACCTGCTTTGGCCCGGCGCGCTCGCTGTCAATAGCCGCAAGATTGGATCGCCCCGCTTGCTTGATTGATGCTCAAGATTATAGAAGTCAATCGCTCAATTGAAAGCCAATGTCCATGCCTCATTAGGAAAAATCGCTTAGTATGTTAAAGTTAGAGTAGAGACCGCTTCGTGGCGCAATCGTTGTCCGCCGCGCCTATCGCCCCCTACCGCCGCCCTGCTTGCATGATCGAAAGGCGACCCAGCATGAGCATCCCATCCGACCTGGCAATCGCGCAGAAAGCAAGCCTCGTTCACATCAATGAGATCGCCGAAAAAATGGGGCTGGACCCGGATACGGATCTGGAGCATTACGGCAAGCATGTCGCCAAGATTAACCTCGATGCGCTTGAACGCCTCCAATCAAGACCCGACGCAAAATATGTCGATGTCACCGCGATCACGCCGACGCCGCTGGGCGAAGGCAAATCAACCACCACCGTAGGCATCGGCCAAGCGATGAAGCATATCGGTAAGAAGGCCATCATCACCGTGCGCCAGCCCTCGCAAGGTCCCACCTTCGGCATCAAAGGCGGGGCGGCCGGCGGCGGCTACAGCCAGATCGTGCCGATGGAGAATTTCAACCTGCATCTGACCGGCGACATCCACGCCATCAGCGCCGCGCACAATCTGATCGCCGCCATGCTCGACGCCCATATCTATCACGGCAACGCCCGCGACATCGATATCCACAATATCGCCTGGCGCCGGGTCGTCGACCTCAACGACCGCGCCCTGCGCAATATCATCGTCGGTTTGGGCGCGCGCTTTGACGGCGTGCCGCGCCAATCCGGCTACGATATCACCGTCGCTTCCGAGATTATGGCGATCCTGGCGCTGACCACCTCGCTGCGTGATATGCGCGAACGCATCGGCAAGATGGTCGTCGCCTACGACCGCGACAAGAATCCGGTCTCGGCCGAGGACATTCAAGCAGCCGGCGCCGCCACCGTGCTGATGAAAGAAGCGATCATGCCGAATCTGATGCAGACGCTGGAAAACACGCCGGCGCTGGTCCATGCCGGTCCCTTCGCCAATATCGCTCATGGCAATTCTTCCATCATCGCCGATCTGATCGCCATGAAATGCGGCGATTATGTCGTGACCGAATCCGGCTTCGGCGCGGATATCGGCGCCGAGAAATTCTTCAACATCAAATCGCGCATTAGCGGCTTGAAGCCAAACGCCGTCGTCGTCGTGACCACTATTCGCGCTCTAAAAGCGCATACCGGCAAATACACCATCATCCCCGGCAAGCCGATTGATCCGGCGCTGAAAGATGAAAATGTCGCTGATGTCGAAGCGGGCGCGGTCAATTTGGTGCGCCACCTGGAAAACCTCAAGAAGTTCGGCGTCAATCCGGTGGTCGCCATCAATGTCTTCGCCGATGATACGGCCGCGGAAATCGATGCGGTTCGCGAAATTGCCTTGGCCGCTGGCGCAACCGGCGTCGCGGTGGCGCGGCATTGGGC
This sequence comes from Chloroflexota bacterium, assembly GCA_011523705.1. Lineage (GTDB taxonomy): Bacteria > Chloroflexota > Anaerolineae > Aggregatilineales > Phototrophicaceae > UBA6055. The sequence continues at coordinate 26,204 of WTGC01000004.1, forward strand.
GGAAGGCGGCGCCGGCGCGGTCGACCTGGCCGAGATGATCGTATCCGCTTGCGAAATGCCGAATCAATTTCGCCTGCTTTATAGCGACGACATGTCAATCAAAGATAAAATCGAAACGATCGCGACCGAGATTTATCGCGCCGATGGCGTCGATTACGCGCCGATCGCCAGCCGCAAGATCCGGCAATTCGAAGAACAGGGACTGCGCTCGCTGCCGATCTGCATGGACAAGACGCATCTCAGCCTGAGCGACAATCCCAAGCTGAAAGGCGCGCCCGATGGCTTCCGCGTCACCATCACCGACATTCGCGCGGCGGCCGGCGCCGGCTTCATCTATCCGCTCTGCGGCAATGTGCGGACCATGCCCGGCTTGGGACGGCGACCGGCGGCGATGAATGTTGATATTGACGAAGATGGCAAGGTTGTCGGCTTGTTCTAAGCGAGTGAATAAAGTCATGCAAATGTCATCTGTAGGGGAGCTTGACCCGCTGTGTCGGCGGTCGGTGTCTACGCGACCTACGCGCGGCGCCGAATCGCCCGATATAACCATGGTTCGAAAAGCGGGCTTCTCAGCAAGACGCCCCTATAACTTCCTTCAGTATTGCACGCGCTCATTTCTTGGCGACTGCGTTCGTTTCGCGGCATAATGGCGCACGGGCAAGCGAATACGCTTGAGTATCAGGAGAGGACTCATTGGCAAGCGAAAGCGGCGCCGAATCATCTATCAGTTCCCACGCCCGCAACTACCAGCCACCGGCCATCCAGGGTGACTTTCTGGGCAAGCACATCATTTCCGTCGACCAATTTCAGCGGCGCGACCTCGATATTCTTTTCAACGCCGCGACATCTATCCGCAAGCGCATCCGCAGCAACGATCGCGGCTTGACGGAACTCTGCGCCGGCAAGGTGATGGCATCGCTCTTTTTTGAAGCCAGCACCCGCACTGATATGTCCTTTCAGGCGGCGATGCGGCGCCTCGGCGGCGATGTGATCGCCGTCAGCAACGGCGTGCGCTTTTCATCGATGTACAAAGGCGAGAACCTGTCCGATACCATTCGCGCCACCGGCTGCTACGCAGACGTGATTGTGCTGCGCCACCCGGAAATCGGCTCGTCTTATGAAGCCGGCTACTATCTCGACTTGCTAAACGGGCGCATCGACAATCCGACTGTCGCCATCAGCGGCGGCGATGGCATCGGCGAGCATCCGACCCAGGCGCTGCTCGATATCTTTACCATTTACGACCAGAAGCACTCGCTTGATGGGCTGACGATCACGCTAGTCGGCGATCTCAAACACGGCCGCACGGTGCATTCGCTGGCGAAACTGATCGCCTATTACGATGCCGCTGACGTCCGGCTTTGTCTGGTCGCGCCGGAGAGCCTGGGCATGCCCAGCGACATCACCGATCTGGTGGGGTCGCATGGCATCGCCGTCCGCCAAACCGACGATCTAATGGACGTCATCGCCGAGACCGATGTCATCTATTGGACGCGGATTCAGGAGGAACGATTTGATGACGCGGACGCATACGCGCGCATCAAAGACCGCTTCATCATGACGCCAGATCTGCTGTCCTGGGCGCCGGCGGACGTCATCCTGATGCACCCCCTGCCGCGCAAACACGAAATGGGCAGTCGCGCAGATCACGATGTTCTGGACAGCGACCGGCGCTCCATCTATTTTGAGCAGATGGAGAATGGCATGTTTGTGCGCATGGCTTTGCTGGTCAAAGTGCTGCGCGGAGTATATGTTTGATGCCGCAAATCAAAATCCCCGGCATGATCGACCCGCATACCCATCTTCGTGATCTCGATTGGTCGCACAAAGCGACCTTCTCATCGGAAACGAAAGCGGCCATCGCCGGCGGCTATACGGCGGTTTTCGATATGCCCAATACCGCGCCCTCGACCGTCGACGATGCCCGGCTGACCGACAAGCTGGCGCGCATTGATAAAGCCGCGCACTGCGATTGGGGGCTCTACTTTGGCGCATCCCAAGCTGACAACAGCGCCGAATATGAGCGCATCGCCGCGCGCGTCTGTGGGCTGAAGATGTACAACAATTCCACCACCGGCGATCTCTTCATTGAATCCAGCGCCATGCGCGAGCGGCACTACCGCGCCTGGACCACCAACCGTCTTATCGCCGTGCATGCCGAAGGCGAAACCGTCGCCAACATTCTTGACCTGGTGCGGAAATACCGACAGCCGACGCACTTTCTGCATATCAGCAGCGAGTTTGAAATCAAGCTCTTGACACAAGCCAAACGAGATGGGCTGCCGATAACCATCGGCGTCTGCCCGCATCACCTTTTCTTGTCCGACGATGACTTGCCGGCTTTGGGCGGCTTTGGCTTGATGAAGCCTGAGCTCAAGCGCAAGAGCGATCAGCGTGCGCTTTGGCGCGCCGTTCGGCTGGGCGTTGTCGATATCATTGAGTCCGATCACGCGCCCCATACCATCGCCGAAAAAGAAGCGGACGAGCCAGCTTTTGGCGTTCCCGGGTTGGAAACGACCCTGCCCTTGATGATGCAGGCGGTTGAAGATGGCCGCCTTCCCTTGCAACGAGCCTGCGATATGGTCTCGCTCAATGTGCAGCGTATCTGGCGCATCACCCCGCTGCCTAAGACATATACCGTTGTGGACACCGATCAGAGCTACCGAATCGAAGGGCGGAATCTGCTGAGCAAATGCGGCTGGTCGCCCTTTGAGGGCATGCGCGTCTGCGGTAAAGTCCTTGAAGTGTGGATCCGCGGTCATCAAGTTTATGACGGAGAAAAAGTCTTGAGCGCGCCGGGCTTCGGGCGCAATCTCTTTGGATTTGTCGCATGAACTCGCTCTTCAAATCGGCGCTGCTGCGAGCCATTGGCGCCGGCTATCAATCGCTCATTCGCCCGCTCGTATTTCGCCTTTCGGCACAGAATGCGCACGACAAAGCGATTGCACTTCTCCGCGCTCTCGATGGCCTGCCTTTTGCCGCCGCCATGGCCGCCGCCCTTCACCGCTTGACATTCAGCGACACATCGACCGCGGTAGGTGGCGCGCGCCTGTCACAGCGCCTGATTCTGGCGGCGGGCTTGATCAAAGGCGACGGCTTCGCCGACGAGGAGCAGGCCCTGCTCGCAGTCCGCCAAGGACGCAATATTATGCCCGGCTGGCGCATTCTACCGGCGCTGGCGGGACCGGTGGAACTCGGCTCCTTCACCCGCTATCCGCGTCTGGGCAACCCGGGCACGGTCGCCTGGCGCAATACAGCGACGCAGTCGACCCAGAACCGCGTCGGTCTGCGAAATCCCGGCGCCCGCGCTGCCGCCCGCTTCCTGGGCGAAGGGCGCAGCCAACTCCCAAAGGAATTCGGCATCAACATCGCCGTCTCGCCCGGCGCCGAGGACATCGACGAGCAGACACGACATGTCACCGAATCGGTCGCGTTCTTCCTCGATGCCGGCGTCCAGCCGAGCTGGTTCACGCTCAACCTCAGTTGCCCCAACACCGAAGACGACCCGCAGGGGCATCAGTTGGAGGCAGAGACCAGGCAGCTTTGCGGAGTAGTTGTGGAAAGACTTCGCTCTGAACAGCGCGAGATTCCGCTTTGGGTCAAGATAGGTCCGTGCCTGGCAAATGAACAGTATCGCAAATTAATGCGCCTCTTTCATGAAGTCGGGGTCAAAGCGGTCGTGGCGACAAACACGCTGGCGCAGCCATCGCCTGACGATCGCGACATGCAGGCGGGCGTCGGCGGCGGCGACCTATTCCCCGCTGCCCTGGACGCCGTTCGTCAGTTGGTTGCGGAAGTGAATCGAAAAAGTTATGCTATCGACGTAATTGCTTGTGGCGGCATCGTCGACGGCGCCAGCCTGCGAGAATACGAAACGCTAGGTGTCAAGGCTGGGCAGTATTGGTCGGCGCTGGTGTATCGTGGTCCTTTCGCCGCCGCCATAATCGAAAGCGAGCTCGCGCAACATGAACACAGGCTTAGAGCATTCCATCGCAAGAGCCTTGCTTGACGTTGGCGCGGTGACATTTTCTCCGGAAATCCCCTATATCTTTACATCGGGTTTGCGTTCGCCAGTTTATGTGGATAATCGCGTCTTGGTCTATCATCCAGACGCGTGGCGCGCAATCGTCGAGGGATTCCAATCCAAGATTGCTGCGCGAGATTTGCGCTTTGATGTGATCGCTGGGGTCGCAGTCGGAGGCGTGCCACATAGCTCAGCCCTGGCTTACGCCACGCGCAGGCCTTCGGTCTTTATTCGTAAGTCAAGCAAAGCGCATGGTAAGCGGCAGTTGATAGAAGGCGGGGGCGTCGCCAACAAGCGCGTCTTGCTCGTGGAAGACCATGTTTCAACCGGTGGGAGCGCTCTCGAAGCGGTGAAAGCGATACGCGCGGAAGGCGCAGTAGTCGAGTGCGCCTTGGCCATTATAAGCTACGGATTTCCTGCGGCAAAAGACGCATTCAAACAAGCGGGTCTCCAGCTGGTAACACTGACGAACTTTGACGTCTTGCTGAAGCAGACTTTGGAGCGAGGCGAATTGAGCGAAGCACAGCTTCACGTTATACGCCAATGGTTTGCGGATCCCCACTCTTGGGGCAAACAGTTCGCTTGAACGCCATCGACAAATACAATGCTCGTGTCGACGCCGCCGATTCCCTCCTCTGCGTTGGTTTGGACAGCGATATCGGCAAGCTGCCGGCCGCCTACCGCAATCACTACGCGCCCCAGCTGGCTTTCAATCGCCACATCATCGACGCCACCGCCGAATACGCCGCTGCCTTCAAATTCAACATGGCTTTCTATGAGGCGAACGGCGCCGCTGGCTGGCGGCAATTGGCGCAATCCTTGGCCTATCTGCGGCAGCGCCATCCCGATATCTTGATCATCAGCGATGCCAAGCGCGCCGATATCGGCAATACCAGCAACGCTTACGCCCGCGCGATTTTCGACCGGCTCGGCTTTGATGCCGTCACGCTCAACCCCTACCTCGGCCGCGACGCCCTCCAGCCCTTCCTCGATTATGCCGACAAAGCTTGCATCATTCTGTGCCGAACATCGAATCCCGGCTCCGCCGAGTTTCAGAATCTGCGAGTCGACTCTAAGCCTCTGTGGCAGATCGTCGCCGAGAAGACGGCTGCCGAGTGGAATGCCAACGGCAACTGCATGCTGGTTGCCTCGGCGACGAATCCGCAAGAAATGGCGCAGATTCGCGCCATCGCCGGCGAGATGACTTTGCTGGTTCCCGGCGTCGGCGCCCAAGGCGGCGACCTCGCAGCCGCCGTCGAAGCTGGACTGAATCGCGCCGGCCGTGGCTTGATCATCAATTCTTCGCGCGGCATCATCTTCGCCGATGATCCAGCGCATGCAGCTCGCGGACTGCGCGCGGCGATCAACGCAAATCGCTAGCCCGCGGCATGGCTGCCAAAGAAGTCAAATGACAATGCCGCTGATAGAACCGCCAGAGCGTACCCGCGTCTTCCAGAAGTCGAGCGTCATCGAGACCACGCTCGCGGAAATCAAACGCTTTCACGAAGCGCCGAGCGCCTTAGCCAGTCTGACGCCGCCGCCGATCCGCATGCAAGTGCATCGCGACGAGCGCCGCTCGCTGACCGAAGGCGAAATCGAATTCACGCTGTTTTTCGGTCCGCTTCCCATTCGCTGGACCGCGCGCCATGAGCCCGGACCGTCGATCGACTCCTTCGCCGACCTGCAGCTGCGGGGACCGCTGGCTTATTGGCGCCACGAACATATCTTTGCCGAGGTCGCTGGCGGCGTCGCGCTCACCGACCGCATCACGCTGGCGCATCGCGCCGGATTCATCGGTCTGCTCACCCGGCTCGCCTTCGACGGCTTGCCTCTGCGCCTGCTATTCGCCTATCGTCACTGGCGCACGCGGCGGGCGCTGCAATCGGGCGGCGAATAGCGGGACAATTTGCCAAGCGCAAGCTGTTGCTGTATCTTAAATTCACCTGAAAGTTCGCGGTTTCAGCAGCGACCGAGACGATGAACGCCGCATCTGATTCGACGGCGCCTCAAAGCGCGCGTCTAAGTCCCAGCAATCTGCTGGATGAAGGCTACCGCCGTGCCTAAGACCATCATTGTCATCGGCGCGGGCATCGGCGGCTTGGCCGCGGCGATTCGGCTGGCGCAAGCTGGCCATGATGTCACGGTCGTGGAGAAGAATCCAGAGGTCGGCGGGCTCGTCAGCGCTTATCACGCCGGCGGCTGCAGCTGGACGATTAGTCCCCCGGCCATTTCCGCCCGGCGGTTGTTGGACGCGCTCTTTCACGATCTCGGGCGCAGCGCCGATGACTATCTCCAGTGGCAAGCGATTGATCCGCAGACGCGATTCTTCTTCCCCGACGGCGTCGTCTTCAATACCTATCGCGATTGGACGAAAACGGCGGCCGAGATCGCCCGAATTGAGCCGGCCGATGTATCGGGATACTTGCGCTTTCTGGCTTACGCCGCCCGCCTGCATGGGCTGAGGCGTTTTGGCTTCGGCAAGTCTGAGACCGCGACCGATTTCCTATTCGCCAGCTGGTTGCGCGCCGGTCCTTTTCACAGCGCAACCAGCGCCATCAGCCGATTTGTCCGCTCGGACAAACTTGTCCGCGTACTTGCTCACTACGCTAGTCAGTGCGGCGGCAATCCCTACGCTGTGCCGGCGAGCGCCAACGAACTGGCGCATGCCATTCTGAACGACGGCTTGTGGCATCCGCGCGGCGGACTCTCGGCAATACCGGGGGCGCTGGCGAAGCTGGCTCGCGAATTTGACGTAAGCATCCGTCTTTCCTGCCCGGTCAAGCAGATTGAGATTGAGGGCGATCGAGCGACCGGCGTGGCGCTTGAACGGGATGGCGAATTCCTGCCCGCCGATGCGGTCATCTCCAACATGGATCCAATCTCGACTGCCCGCTACCTGCTGCCGGCGGACGCCGTTCCCGCTCCGGCCATGCGGCGGCTGGCTCAGAGGTCAATGTCAAGTTCCGCCTTTATCATGCTGCTCGGCATCCGCGGCGCCTTCCCCCAGCTCGCGCACCACAACGTCTTCTTTTCCGACGATTATCGCGCCGAATTCGATCAGATTTTCCGGCGCGAAGTCATGCCCGATGATCCGACGATCACGCTGAGCATCAGCTGCAAGACCGACCCGCTTCAAGCGCCGGTCAATCAGGAGAATTGGCTGATTCAGGTCAACGCGCCCGCACTATCAGAGAAGATAGACTGGGCGACCGAAGGCGATATCCTTCGCGACCGCATTCTGGCGATCCTGGCCCGGCGATACGGCTTGGAGCTGCGCGATCGGATTCGCCTGGAAAAACGCCTGACGCCGGCCGATCTGAGCCAATTGTCGGGGGCCTGGCGCGGCGCGATGTTTGGGGAATTGCCGCATGGACAGCGCGCGGCGCTGGCGCGGCCACAAATTCGCAGCCGCCATGTACAGAATCTGTATCAGGTCGGGGGAGCAGTGGTGGCCGGTGGCGGATTGCCCCAGGCGATTCTATCAGCCAAGGAGGCCGCGGCAATGCTCCGTCAAGATCTGGGCTAAATCGGCATCAGGGCTTGGACATCATCAAGAGCGACAAGGTCCCCTTCTGCGCGACCGCGCCGTCCTGCTTGACGATCCGGGTATCCAGCACGACGGTGCCGCCACCGAGACGGCGCGCCGCTTTCGTCTCAATCACTTTTAGCTCAACATGAATCGTATCGCCGATATAAACCGGAGTGCTGAATTTCATCTCCAGACCGCGAAAGCCCAGCACCGTGCGTTCCAGGATGCCCAACTGATAAGCTTGCCCGACCGCGTAGCTCAACGTCAGCATGCCATGCGCCACCCGCTGCCCCATGAAGGAGTCCTTGGCGTATTCGGCGTCGGTGTGCATCGGATTGTAATCGCCGGTCAAGGCGGCGAACTGCACCAAATCGGCTTCGGTGATGGTGCGCCCACGCGTCCGCATCGTCGCGCCCACTTCAAATTCTTCGAAGTAGAGACCGCGCGGGCCATCGGTTTCAAACTTCACCCATTGTCCTTTCGCATGTCGATACGACCGTGCCAATTGCCAGACGTCGATCTAGCGACGAGGCTCCCCTTCCCTCCTTGTGGGGGAAAGGGCTGGGGGATGTGGGGGCGGCTCCCGCTAGACCGGCGGAAAGGCGTTGCCGATCAAGGGCGCGATCACCAGCGACACAATCGCCAGCAGCTTCAGCAAAATGTTCAGCGATGGTCCCGACGTATCTTTGAAGGGATCGCCAACGGTATCGCCGACCACAGCCGCTTTGTGCGCGTCCGAGCCCTTGCCGCCCAGGTTGCCCGCTTCAATGTGCTTCTTGGCATTGTCCCAGGCGCCGCCCGCGTTGGCCATCATCACCGCCAGCATAAAGGCCGAAACCAGCGACCCGAGCAAGACGCCCACCAGTGAAATCGGCGCGATAAATTCGCCCAAGACATTGCCATTGCCGACCACCGCCAGTAGCGCCAAGCCTACCGGTACGCCCACAGCGATGACGCCGGGCAGCAGCATCTGCCGGATGGCGCTGTCGGTGCTGATGGCGACGCAGCGCTCGTAATCCGGCTCCGCTTCGCCTTCCATGATGCCTTTGATCTCGCGGAATTGCCGCCGCACTTCTTCAACGATTTGCTGCGCCGCATCGCCCACCGCCACCATCGTCAGCGCGCTGAACACGAAGGGCAGCAAGCCGCCGATGAACAAGCCAGTGACGAACTGCGGATTCAGCAGCAAGTCGGCCGGGTTCACCGCCGCGCCCAATGCTACGCTGCCACCGGCCGTCAGCGCCGTGATGAAGGCGGCCGTCAGCGCCAAAGCCGTCATCGCCGCCGAGCCGATGGCGAAGCCCTTGCCGGTCGCCGCTGTCGTATTGCCCAGGCTGTCCAGCGCATCGGTGCGGTCGCGCACTTCTTCCGGCAAGTCCGACATTTCGGCGATGCCGCCGGCGTTATCCGCTACCGGTCCATACGCATCGGTCGCCAGCGTGATGCCCAGGGTCGAGAGCATGCCCACCGCCGCCACGGCAACACCGTAGAGTTCGGCCTGCGAGGTCGCCAGCAGCGTCACCACAACCACAATGATGACCGGCGCCAGCGTGCTCATCATGCCCAGCGCCAAGCCGCGAATGACCACGATGCCAGCGCCGCCCTCGGCCGATGCCGAAAGCGCTTTCGTCGGCCCATAGGTATCGGCGGTGAAATACTCGGTGAAATAGCCGATTAAAACGCCGCCAATCAGACCGCTCAAGGTCGCGATGATCACGCCGATGCTTTTGTCGCCGAAAGGCAAGCTCAATCCCAGGATGATGATCACGACCGCGATCAAGCCGGAGGCGCTGTAGATGCCGCTGCGGATGCTGCCCAACAACTGCTCCTGATCGGCGCCCTCTTCGGTCTTGACCAGGAAGCTGGCGATGATGCTGATGATCAAGCCGGCCGCCGCCACCAAAATCGGAAAGATTTGCGCAGCCAGCAAACCATCTTCGACGAAGATGCCGGCTGTCGTGGCCAGTGAAATCGCCGCGATGATCGAGCTGGCGTAACTTTCGAAGAGATCGGAGCCCATGCCGGCCACATCGCCCACATTGTCGCCCACATTATCGGCAATAGTCGCCGGATTGCGCGGATCATCTTCCGGGATGCCCGCTTCCGTCTTGCCCACCAGGTCGGCGCCGACATCGGCCGCCTTGGTGTAGATGCCGCCACCGACGCGCGCGAAGATCGCGATTGAGGTGCCACCAAAGCCGAAGCCGGCCAGCGCCGACGCCGCCTGCGCCGCATCGCCCAATTGATTGACAAAAAGAATAAAGAGCAGGCTGATGCCCAGCAGCGCCAGCGAAACCACCATCGTGCTCATCACCGTGCCGCTGGCAAAAGCCACCCGCAAGCCCATGTTGAGGCTCCGCGACGCGGCTTGCGCCGTGCGCACATTGGCGCGCACCGCGATATACATGCCGATGTAACCCGACAAACCAGAAGCCAAGGCGCCAAGAACGAAGGCCACCGCTGTCAATATCGACATGCCGGAGCCCGGCACCTGGCTCAAGCCCACCAGCGCAACCGTCACGATTAAAACCAGAATGGCCACGGCGCGATATTCGCGGCTGAGAAAGGCTTGCGCTCCCCGCTGGATCGCCGCCGCAATCTGCTTCATTTTGTCGGTGCCTTCGTCTTGCGAAAGCACAAAGCTGCGCTGGTAAAGCGCAAATAGCAATCCAATGACGCTTGCCGCAACCGCGACTGTGACCGCGGTATTCATGTCCATATTCAAATTCAATCTCCCCTGTGAACTATTTCGGCGCCAATGCGCATGAGAATTTTCAAGCAAATCATACTAGCGTAGAACGCCACAATTGCAACACTCTTATGGCTGGCCAAGGCGAATCTCTGTCTTAGCGGCAACCGCGATCCAACTTGCGCAATAGATCTCCTTGCTTGCCAGGCGCGCGCGCCGCCACCAGCCCGAACATCGCTTATAATACGCGCCAAGGAGACAAGCAGGGACCGGATGGCGAATACCAATCGAACGGGCGCGGCCGGCGAAAGAATCGCGCGCGAATACTTGCGCGCCAAGGGTTACGCCATCCTCACCAGCAATTGGTCAACCACCGTCGGCGAGCTGGACATCGTCGCCAGACGAGACGACTTGCTCGTCTTCGTCGAGGTGAAGACTCGGCGCGGCCTCAGCACCGAAAGCGCTCTGGAATCGGTCACCGCAGCAAAGCACGAACGCACGCTGAAAGCAGTCTACCAATACTTGCACGACCACGACATTGACTCCGATTCGCCCTGGCGCATTGATGTCATCGGCGTCGCCATCGCCGCCCAAGGTCCGCCGCGAATCGACCATGTGGAGGACGCCTTTGACTGGTGACGGGCCCCCGCTCATCATCATCGTGGGTCCCACCGGCGTCGGCAAGACCGAGCTCGCCATCAGCCTGGCGCATGTCCTCGGCGGCGAAATCATCGGCGCGGACAGCCGTCAAATCTACAAGTACATGGATATCGGCACGGCCAAACCGACAGCTGAGCAGCAGGCGCGCATTCCGCACCACCTGATTGACATCGTCCCGCCCGATTACAACCTCAGCCTGGCCGAATACCAGGACGCCGCCATGCGCGCCATTGACGATGTTCATCAGCGCGGGGCGATACCCCTGCTGGTCGGTGGCAGCGGGCAATACATCACCGCCATCGAAGAAGGCTGGTCGATCCCGCGCGTACCGCCAGATCGGGAGCTGCGCGCCGAGCTGGAACGCTTCGCCGCTGAAAATTCGCGGGCCGCGCTGCATGAGCGGCTGCAGGCGGTCGACCCGGTCGCCGCCGAGCGCATTCACCCCAACAACACGCGCCGCGTGATCCGCGCCCTCGAAGTGCAAATGCTCACCGGACTAGCCATCAGCGCCCAGCAGGTCAAGCGCCCGCCACCCTGGCGCATTTTCAGACTGGGCTTGCAGCTGCCGCGCGCCATCCTGTACCCGCGCGTGGACGCCCGCGTCAATCGGATGATCGACGCCGGTCTGGTCGATGAAGTGGCAAGCCTACTCAATATGGGCTATAGCCGCGCCCTGCCGTCGATGAGCGGCCTCGGCTATCGGGAGATCGCCGGCCATCTGCTGGACGGCCGCCCCCTGGACGAAGCGATCGAACGCATGAAATTCAGCACGCACGAATTCATCCGGCGGCAGGATGTCTGGTTCCGCGGGCACGATAACGGCATTCTATGGCATAATGTTGGAGACATCGACGCCGCCGAATTGGCGCGAAACCTGGGAGACTGGCTGGAACGAGGTGATTGAGCGCCTTGCTGAGATTGGACCGGAACAATCCCAACGCTTTCATCGGTATCGTGCTGCTCGTCGTGCTTGTCGTCTTCGTATTGCCCGATCGACTGCCCGGATCCATTGCCGGCCTATCGCCGCAGCTCTTCGCCGGCATCCCTTGCGCGCGCTTGCCAGCTGCCAAAGATCTGGCCGCGCATCAATCCATCCTCGGGCGACAAGCGCAAGGTCCGCTGCAGTTGAAGTTGACGGCGGGCGTCATCAATGATGAAGGCGAACTCGTGATGCGCTTGTCCGTTGTGAACATTTCGCTCGGGACGGTTCCCATTGCATTCCAGGCGGACAATTTCGTCGTCGCCGAAGCGGATGACAACACGGACGGCTTCGGCATGATCATCCAGCCAGCGCCGGACGCGGGCATAAGGGCGCGCGCAAATCCGAATCCAGAGACCTACGCCGAGGGCGATATCCGGCTGCTGGGTCCGCGCCAGACTTGTGTGCATTCGCTTGATCTGGTGGCTTCAGCTTCAATGATCAGCGACGGCGGGAGCGCCCGCGCTTGGTATCGCATGCGCGCCGCCGGCGAACAGCAGCCGCAAAGCGAGGGCGTCCGCGAAGTCTTTGCTGATCAAGGGCTCGATATCCTCGCGGAGAGCGTCGTTTTTTCCGAGGAGGTCGATATCGCGCCGCGCGCATGAGATTTTTTGCCCAGCCGATGAATAGAGAAAGCCGCATAAGTCATCGATGACTGCCGACAAGAAGCTCACCCACCTCGATGCACAAGGCCGCGCCGACATGGTTGATGTCGGCGGCAAGCCGGTCACGGAGCGCTTCGCGCGGGCCAGAGGAACCATTAGGATGCAGCCGGAAACGCTGCGGCTGATCCGCGAAGGCAACATCAAGAAAGGCGATGTCGTAAACACAGCGCGCATCGCCGGCATCATGGCCGCCAAGCGAACCGCCGACCTCATCCCACTCTGCCATCCGCTGCCCATCGACGCGATCGGGCTTGATCTGAGCATGAATGAGTCTGATTCGGCAATCGAGATTATTGCCAGCGTCAAGACGAGCGGCGTGACCGGCGTCGAAATGGAAGCGCTCACCGCTGTTTCGGTCGCCGCCTTGACGATCTATGACATGGCGAAGGCAGTCGACCGCGAAATGCGCATCAGCGATATCCGCCTGCTGGAGAAGCGCGGCGGGACGCGCGGCGACTACCTCGCGGAAGTGTAGAGGCGCCCATGCGAATCACGATCCTCTTCTTCGCTACCCTCCGCGAGGTCGTTGGCGTCCGACAGCTGGCGATTGATCTCGATGCCTCGATCGACAGCATTGGGGCATTGCGCCGCGATCTTAGCTCTCGCTACCCGACCGCGGCTAACAACTTGTCGGTGGCGCTCGCCGCCATCAACGAAGAATTCGCCTTCGATCATGATCGCCTCAGCGATGGCGACGAAGTGGCTTTCTTCCCGCCTGTCAGTGGCGGATGCGGCGACGAAGGCGCGCCTCCCGAAATATTCCGACTGGCGAGCGCGCACTTCAATCACGATGAACTGGTCGCCGCCATCACCACTGCGCAAACCGGCGCCGTCTGCATCTTCACCGGGACCGTGCGCGGACAGACGGCCAAAGCGGGCCATCTACCGCAGACGGCCTACCTGGAATACGAAGCCTACGAGCCGATGGCGCTGGCCAAGATGCAGCAGGTGGCGGCGGAAATCCGCGCGCGCTGGAGCAAGGTCGAGGGCATCGCCATCGTCCAGCGCATTGGAAAGCTGCATGTCGGCGACAATACCGTCTTATGCGCTTGCTCGTCGCCCCATCGCGATGACGGCTGCTTTGAAGCCGCTCGCTACGGCATTGATCGTCTGAAAGAGATCGTTCCCGTTTGGAAGAAAGAGGTCGGCGGCGCCGGCGAAACCTGGATTGAAGGCGATTACCGCCCGGAATCCCGCGACAAGCGCCGGCCGTAGTCATTTGCTGTAGGTGAAAGTCATTGGGTCGCCCGCCCAAGCGAAACTTGTAGAGGCGATTCCTGATTCGCCCGCCAAATTGACCAGAAACTTGGTGACAAGTCTTTCATGAGCAATTCAGACAACCTCCCGTCATTCGAAGACATCATCGGCATCACGTTTGAGGATCCAGCGCTGCTGACCCAAGCGCTCACCCACCCTTCCTTCGTCAATGAATACGAGGGGGAAGAAGATGTTCGCGACAACGAACGGCTCGAATTCCTCGGCGATGCCGTGCTCGATCTCATGGTCGCCGATATGCTCTATCGCAGATTCCCGCAGGTCGACGAAGGCGAGCTGACGCAACTGCGCGCCGCCCTGGTCAAGACCGAATCGCTGGCGCAGCTCGGGACGAATTGCCGTCTGGGTGAATATCTGCGAATCGGGCATGGCGAAGAAATGAGCGGCGGCCGCGAGCGCTTGACCATCCTCTGCCGCGCCTATGAAGCCGTCGTCGGCGCCATCTACCTCGATCAAGGCATGAGCGCCGTCGTCGATTTCGCGCTGCCGCCCTTGCTTGAGCTCTTGGAAGACATCGTCGAAAACAAGCTGCACATCGACGCGCGCAGTCAACTACAAGAGCGTATCCAGGCTCGCCTCAATATCACGCCCGATTATCGCGTCACCGGCGCCGAGGGACCCGAGCACGCCAAGCAGTTTCGCGTGGAGGTGGCGATTGGGGAGTCGCTGATAGCCAGTGGCTTCGGCGGCAGCAAACGAGCCGCCGCCCGGGAGGCGGCCCGCGCCGCGCTCAAACTACTCGAGTCCGACGGTCTGCCCGAGGCTTTGTTACGGAACCTGTAAGGCTTGTCCTGTGCTGAGCGCGCCTCACTATTCCACCCCCCATCCTCCGGCCCCTTCCCCCACAGGGAGGGAAGGGGAGCCGACTGTTTCGACAGTTGTGACAAAAGCCCCTCCCTCTTTATGCGCCGCGTAGGTCGCGTAGACACTGACCGCCGACTCTGGCGGTCGGGGAGGGGTTTGGGGTGGGGGCCTCGGGCCCTAGCTGAAACGCCGCGCCGTTTAGAATCGCCTGGACTTGAAGCACTTGTCACATATTCGGTAGCGATGGCGTGACGGCAAAAGCGCGCCGCAAGTCCGGCAGCGCCGCGCCACATTCAAGTTTCGCAGCAGCGCCTCATCGATCGAGAGCGACCATTCGCGCCGTTCTTCGCGCACCTGCCCATGCGCTTCGCAGTTGTCGGCAAATTCTTTGCGCCGCGAAAGCCAGAGGTATATATCGGCGCAAGCGATCGAAAACTCGGTCGCCTCCAGGTCGCCGCCGTCATGGATGGGCGCCGGCGCGTCCGGCGGCAGCGGAATTTGATAACCCTCCAGGATCATATAGGCGCAATCCAACCAATAGGCGCGGGTCGTCTTGCGCGTCGGCGCGTTGACCAATTGCAGCGCGCTCGCCAAGCCCAGCTTCTTGATGTCTTCATCCGATAGCATCTTCGCTAACGCGATGCGCTCGTCCATATCGGCGGTGGTGATGACCGCGCGCAATTCCTCCGGTATCGACTTCAATTCGGCCCATTGCATCAGCTGCTGGTCCAGGCTGCCCGGGATCAAACTCAAATCGTCGGCGGTCGGCGCCACGCGAGCGTAGGTCAGCTCGAGCGGCGTCCGCTCGTAGAGCTCGTGAATGACGTGAAGGTCATGTTTATTGGTGGCCGCGATCAGTCCCGTCTTCGACATGCCGTAACGTCCGGCGCGCCCGCCGATCTGATGCACCTCGCTCGGATACAATTGGCGATCATTCTTGCCGTCGAATTTCTCCACCTCGTAGAAGCAGACGACATCGGCCGGCAAGTTCAGCCCCATGCCAACGGCATCGGTCGCCACACAGATCTCAGTCTCGCCGGCGGCGAAGCGATCGGCCTGCCGGCGCCGCACTTCCGGTGGCAAACTGCCATAGACGACCGAAACCGTCCGGCCCAGCCGCTCCAGCTTCATCTTCAAATCGAGCACGCCCTGCCGGGTGAAAGCCACCAGAATAGTCGAGGGCGGCAGCGATTCCAGCGTGAAATGCCGCTCCGCCAGCGCGATCGGCGCCAGCCGCTGATGCCCGACCACTTCGCCGGGGATTTCGGCTGCAGACGCCAGCACTTCGATCAAGTTGCGCGCCGTCGGCGGTCCAATGATGTGCATTTCCGGCGCCGCCGATTCCATCAGCGCGCGCGTCCAAGCCCAGCCGCGATCGGCATCGGCCAGCATCTGCGCCTCATCGATGATCACGCAGGCGCCGCTATTCTGCGCGTTGAACATTTCGATGGTGGCAGCCGTGATCCGCGCGCCATCCACCGGGATATATTCTTCGCCGGTCAACAGATGGCAAGCGACCCCTTCGCCGTTCAGCCGGTCGAAGATTTCATAAGCCAATAGTCGCAAGGGCGCCAAATACCAGCCAGAGCCGGCGGCTTTCAGCGCCTCCAAGGCGTCGTGGGTCTTTCCGCTGTTGGGCTCGCCGATATGAATGAAGAGCTTCTGCTGGTCACGGTAGTCATTGCGCCATTTGGGAAAGGCGTCGATCAGCCGATTGCGCAAACGCGCTTCGGCCTGGCGCTTTCGCCGCGCGCTTGAGCGGCCTCCGCGCCGCCGTTTCCGTCCGCCACGATCGCCATCCAGCTCTCTTTCGCCAAGCAGCTGATTGAATTCCTCGTAAGTCTCCGGCAGATTCCAGAGCCCGCGCAGATCGCGCCAGATCATGCGCTTGGGCTGGATGCCCGCCTCGTGAAAACCGCGTTCCAGGCTGCGCTGATCGATGTCAAGCACGGCGCGCAGCTCTCTCAAATGGAGCCGCTCATAACCCGCGATCATCTCGCGCAGATCGGGGTCGGACGCTGTCGGGATCAAGGTATGCGCCGGAAAACGCAGCTTCCCGCGCGGATCGAGAAAACTGTCCAGCGTCAGCTCGTCCGCCGCCCGCCGCATCGTTTCCGCGTTTACGCCGACCAGCTTCGCCGCCTGCTTGGCTGTATAGCTGCGGGCAAGAACCTGTTTTTCGGGCGGGTCGTCCGCCTTCGGGGGCGGGAAACCGTCGCGGATGCGATCGCCGCAGCGCGCCAGGGCGCTCCGCCAGGCTTCCTCGTCATGCGTTGTTTCGGGCGCCTCGGCTTCAGCGATTTGGTCGAAGGATGGCTCCAATGGATGCTCCCTTGTTTGGCGCTCTACTTTGTCCAGTTGTACGGCGGAACCTCGGTCAATTCCGCGCTCGCGTCCACCGACGGCGGCGATGCGCCTGTGGCACGGTCAAATAGCGCCAACTGCTGCGCCGCTTCAATTTCGTATCGCGCAAACAGTCGCGCGATCAACTTTGTCTCACGCCCGGTCTCGCGGAAAATCTCCGCGGCGAAGCGCGCCGGATGCTTCTGACCTTTGCGCCGATTGCAGTCCGGGCATGACAGGACCAGGTTCCGCGCCTCATTCGCCCCGCCCTGCTTCAAGCTCAATACATGATCCAACTCGAATTCGGCGTCGACCAGATCTACATCGCACCATTCACAGCGGCCGCCGGATTCCAGTATCCGGTCGCGCAAGCCGTCCGCGGTCAAGCGACCAGGCAAGCCCGCCCGTGCAGCGCGCGCGTTCAAGGCGGCCGCATACTTCCCAAGCGCGCCTTCAGCCAGCCTGTCTTGATATCTCATTCAGCGGATTCATCCCGCGGGTTGTCCAGCCGGAAGCCGTGGCCGCGCACGGTCACGATATACTGATGCTCGCTGTCAAAATCGGCGAGACGGTCGCGCAAACGCCGCACCAGCGCGTCAATCGCTTGTTCGCTGACGCCCGCGCCCATCGCCTCGGGCCAGACGGCGTCGACCACATCATTGCGGCTGCAAACGCCGCCTTGACTAGCGAAAAGAATCTCCAGCAAGCGATACTGCGGCAAACTGAGCGGCGGATCCACCACCTCATCCTTGATTTGCACCTCGCGCGATTCGGGATCGAGCCGCAAGCGCAAGCCGGTCATCGAACCGGAAGGGATCACATCGGGCAGCACGCGCGTCGTTGAGGGCGCCGTCGCGCCGGAACCGACGAATCGAAGCCGGATATCCTTGGCGATGCGGATCTCGTCGCCGTCTTCCAATTCGCGCATGCCGGTCAAGCGATAGCCATTGACCCAGGTGCCGTTCTTGCTCCGCAAGTCTTCGACGACGGCGCTGCCGCCTTCCATCAAAATGCGCAGGTGCTGCCGCGAGATTTGCCGCACGGGAATCACAATGTCGCAGCTATCCTCGCGTCCCAGCAGCATCTCGGCGCGATCAACCACCCAATGCGGGTTGGACAGCGATCCATCCAGCCATACAATGACCGGGAATTCGTCCGCCGCTTGAGCCATTGCCGGTATGTCGTTTTCCACCGAATTCACCCGTACCTGCCATTCACGAACCAGTTTCATTATACAGCAATATCTTCAAGCTCACGACCATACATTGTCCCCGCATCATCCTGGCTGTATAATCGCGGCTTGGCGAACACTTGACCGGAGCAGCCAATTTGAGTTTATTTCGGCGCGGTCTCTCAAAAACACGGCAGTCTTTCTTCGGGCGTATCTCGCAGATGCTCGGCAATACCGAGATCGACGAGGATACCTGGGACGACATGGAAACCCTGCTCATTCAGGCCGATGTCGGCTTCAACACCACGGTCAAAGTCATCGACGATTTGCAAGACCGCGTACGCGCCGAGGGTTTGACCAAGTCGGCGCAATTGCAAGACGCGCTGAAGGAATCGCTGGCCGCCCTGCTTGAGTTTCCGCCGGCGCTGAATATCACCGGACGCGAGCTCTCGATCATCCTCGTTGTCGGCGTCAACGGCTCGGGTAAGACGACTTCAATCGCCAAGCTGGCGCACCGCCTCAAGAACCTCTCGAGGCGCAAGGTCATGATCGCCGCCGGCGATACTTTTCGCGCAGCCGCCATCGAGCAGCTGCAAACCTGGGGCGAGCGCATTGATGTGCCCGTGATCGCCAACCGACCGGGCTCCGACCCTGGCGCCGTCGTCTACGACGCCACCGTCGCCGCCAAAACGCGCGGCTACGAAATCCTCATCATTGATACCGCGGGCCGCCTGCAGAACAATTACAATCTGATGCGGGAATTGACAAAAATCAGCGAAGTCTCGGGCAAAGTCGTGCCGGAGGCGCCGCACGAAGTCCTGCTCGTGCTCGATGGCACGACGGGCCAAAACGCCATCCAGCAAGCCCAGAGCTTCGGCGAAGCCTCCGGTGTCACCGGCGTCATCGTCACCAAGCTCGATAGCACGGCGAAAGGCGGCATGGTCTTCTCCATATTCAACGATCTCAAATTGCCCGTCCATTACCTCGGCTTGGGCGAAAGCATAGATGACCTCGTCCTCTTCACGCCAGAATTCTTCGTCGAAAGCCTATTCGACGATGATGACGATGAATCAAATTGAGCCAGCCCTTGCAAATCACAAGCGCCCAGAACAGCAAAATCAAACTCGTCAATCGCTTGCGCAGCAAACGCGGGCGCCAGCGAGAAGCGCGCTTCGTCATCGACTACAAGCGGGATCTGCAGCGGGCTTTGCGGCTCGGCTACGACATTGATTTTGTCTTGACTTGCCAAGAGAATTCACCGGAGCAAGACCTTTCCGATTTCGAATCTCACCAGTTGACGCCGACGCTCTTCAAACGCGTCAGTTACCGTGAGAATCCCGATGTCGTCCTCGCCGTCATGCATAGCAAAAGGGCAAAGGCGCTGGCGCAGCTGGAGGCGGCCGATGTCAATCACGCGCTCGTCCTGGTCAAGCTGGGCGTGCCGGGCAATATCGGCGCGCTGCTGCGCACGGCCGATGCCGTCGGCCTGGGCGCGGTCATTCTGGTGGATACGGCGATAGACATCTATAATCCCAATGTCATTCGCAGCAGCACAGGCGCCTGCTTTCTCGGCAACATCTTTCGGCTTAGCAGCCAAGAAGCGCTCGCCTACTTTAGAGCAGCCGGTTTTCAAATAGTGGCAGCCGATGTCATGGGCGAGCGTACATTGTACGATGTAGACTTTCGCCCAAAATCGGTCATCGCTGTGGGAAGCGAAGACAGGGGATTAACGGCGGATTGGATCAGAGCCGCCGATCAAGTCGCGCGCATCCCCATGAGCGGCGCCGCCAGCGACTCGCTCAACGTCTCGGTGAGTGGCTCGCTATTCATGTACGAGCTGTACCGACAGAATCATCTCGGCAAGTCATCTTGAGCCAGAAAGGCTAAACCGCGTTTCAGCCCGCGGTCATTATGGAAAACCTCGTCAACCAGCTTAGAGAATTCCAGTCCCAAATTGATGAATTGATGGGCCGTATCGGTATCGCCGGCAAGGCGCGCCAGATTGAAGACTTGGAATCCGAAGCCAGCCAAAGCGAATTTTGGAACGACCCGGACGCGGCGCAACGCAAGATGCAACAGTTATCCAAGCTGAAGACGCTGGTCGACAAGTGGCAGTCGCTCGCCGAGCGCATCGCCGACGCGCTTGAGCTGGCAGAGATCGCCGACGCCGACATGCAAGAAGACCTGGCGGACGAAACCGACGCCCTGCGCGAAATTGTCGAAGCGATGTCTTTCCAGGCGATGCTTTCCGGCGATTACGACGGCGAGGACGCCATCTTCGCCATTCATGCCGGCGCCGGCGGCGTCGACGCCCAGGATTGGGCGGAAATGATGGAGCGCATGTACCTGCGCTGGATGGAGCAGAACGGCTTCAAAGCCGAGATTCTGGACCGGAGCGGCGGCGATGAAGCAGGCTTGAAGAGCGTCACCGTCAGCGTCAAGGGCGATTACGCCTTCGGCTTCCTGCAAAGCGAAGAAGGCGTGCACCGGCTGGTCCGGCTTAGCCCATTTGACAGCGCCCACCGCCGCCATACCTCCTTCGCCAAGGTCGAGCTATGGCCCGATATCCAGACGGATATTGAAATTGAAGTGGCGGACAAAGACATTCGCATCGATACCTATCGCGCCAGCGGCGCCGGCGGCCAGCACGTGCAAAAGAATGACACCGCCGTCCGCATCACGCATCTGCCCACTGGCGTCGTCGTGCAGTGCCAGAACCAGCGCAGTCAGGCGCAAAATCGCGACCGCGCCATGCAGATTCTCAAAGCCAGGCTCTTCGAAATGGAGCGCGCCAGGCAAGAAGCGGAAATGGCCGCGCTCAAAGGCGAAAATGTCGACGCCGGCTGGGGCAATCAGATTCGCTCTTACGTGCTCCACCCCTACCAAATGGTCAAAGATCACCGCACCAGCGTCGAAATCGGCAATGCGACCGGCGTGCTGGACGGGGCGCTGAGCGCCTTCATCGACGCCTACCTGCGTCAGAAAATCAGTGGCTAATGCTAACTCTTTTCATCTGATCCGTCGCTGCCATACGCGACAATTGAATCAGAATATGTTAACCTAATCGCAAAGGTCTCTTCAGGTGATCGATAGATGTTGCCCGCAACTGATGTCTACTCTCGCGACCTCGCATCACTGCTGAACTCCCTGCCCGAAATCAAGCCAATCGAAACTGACCTGATCGCCGCCGCCTATCAGCGCGCGGAAGCCGCCCACAGCGGTCAAAAGCGCAAATCTGGCGAGCCCTATTTCACGCACTGCGTCGCCGTCGCCAGCATTTTGGCTGAAATGAAGATGGACGCCGAGACCATCGCGGCCGGCTTGCTACATGATGTCGCCGAAGACAGCGATGTCTCCGTTGACGCGCTGCGCAGCGAATTCGGCGGGGCAATCGCCAAACTGGTTGATGGCGTCACGAAGCTGAAAAATCTGCCCATCAAGAACGTCTCGCCCGCCGGCGATTCGCGCCGCTCCAGCGCCGTCAATCGCGAAATGGAGTACATCCGCAAAATCATGCTGACCATGGGCGACGATGTGCGCGTCGTCTTGGTCAAGCTGGCCGATCGCCTGCACAATATGCGCACGCTCGGCTATATGCCGCGGCATAAACAGCGAGCGGTGGCGCAAGAGACGATGGATATCTTCGCGCCCCTGGCCAACCGACTCGGCATCTGGCAGATGAAGTGGGAATTGGAAGATCTCAGCTTCCGCTATCTCAATCCGGAAGCTTATCGCTCAATCGCCAAAGCGCTGGACGAACGGCGCGACGAGCGCGAATCCTACGTCTCCCGCATTCGCGATCGCTTGATCGGCGAGCTAAACGCCAGCCGGATCATGAACGTGACCATCACCGCCCGCCCCAAGCATATCTACAGCATCTACAACAAGATGACCAAGAAAGACCTGCCGCTGGAACAGATTTACGACGTCCGCGGCATGCGCGTCCTGGTCGATTCGCTGGAAGAATGCTATCTCGCGCTCGGCATCGCGCACAATCTCTGGCGCCCCATCCCGGGCGAATTCGATGATTACATCGCCAATCCGAAGGACAACTTCTATCGCAGCCTGCACACCGCCGTCCATGATGACGAAGGCAAAACCGTCGAGATTCAGATCCGCACCTGGGAGATGCACGAAGACGCCGAATACGGCATCGCCGCCCACTGGCGCTACAAAGAGGGCGGCAACGGGCGCGATCAGGCGTTTGAGCAGCGCCTCGCCTTCCTGCGCCGTTTGATGGAGTTCGGTCCCGAGGTCAACGACGCTTCGCAGTTCGTGGACACGGTCAAGTCGGAGGTCTTTCAAGATCGCGTCTATAGCGTGACGCCCAACGGCGACATCATTGATCTGCCGGTCGGCGCGACGCCGATCGATTTCGCCTACCATATCCACACCGATATCGGCGATCGCTGCCGCGGCGCCAAGGTCAACGGCCGACTGGTGCCGCTCAATTACAAGCTGAAAATGGGCGACCAGGTTGAGATTCTCACAGCCAAGCGCGGCGGACCCAGCATGGACTGGCTCAACCCCGATCTGGACTACGCCGTCACCAGCCGCGCCCGCACCAAGATCCGCCATTGGCTGCGCAAGCAGAACCGCGAAAAGCATATCACCATGGGGCGCGAAGTGCTGGAACGCGAACTCAAGCGCTTGGGCGTGCTGGAAAAAGTCACCTTTGACTCGGTCGCGCGGCTGCTCAACTTCGACAAACCGGACGACTTCCTCGCCGCCATTGGCGCCGGCGATGTCACCGGATCGCAGATCACCAACCGCGTTCTCGAGGACGAGCGCCGAAAAGCGGCCGAGACCGTCAGCGAAGAAGAACTGCTAAAGCCGCGTACCAAGCCGAGGAGCGCCAGTATCGCCAAGGGCGTCAGCATCATGGGCGCCGGCGGCATGCTGGTAAACCTGGGCCGCTGCTGCAGCCCTATGGCTGGAGACGACATCATCGGCTATATCACGCGCGGACGCGGCGTAACCGTGCATCGCACCGATTGCCCCAACATGGTTTCCATGCGCGAGACCGAACGCCTCATCGATGTTTCCTGGGGCACGGAAGAAGAAGAACAGCGCTATCTGGTGCCGGTCGAGGTCGTCGCCTATGACCGCGAAGGGCTCTTGCGCGAGATCAGCACCATCATCGCCGAAGAAAATGTGAACATTTCATCGGTCGAGGTGAGCACGCGCCAGCACATCGCCACTTTGAACTTGCAGCTTGAAATCGCCAATAACCAGCAGCTCACCCGCATCCTTTCCAAGATCGACCTGGTGTCCAATGTGGTCGAGGCGCGCCGCCGCAACACTAGCTGAGCCCTGGACCGACAATGCGCATCGCCCTGCTTGAATCGTATTACGGCGGCAGCCACAAAGCCTGGGCGGATGGCTACCAGCGCTCCTCCCGCCACGCTATCGAGCTCATCACCCTGCCGGCCCAGTTTTGGAAGTGGCGTATGCAAGGCGCAGCTATCAGTTTCGCTCGCTTGCTGGATTGGAAGCCGGATCTGATCCTCGCCTCCAGCATGATTGACCTCTCCATTTTCCGCGCCCTAACCCGCGACCGCCTGCCCGATGTGCCCGTCGCCATGTATTTCCACGAGAACCAGTTGTCCTATCCACAGAGCCGCCGTCAGAATCACGGCTGGCGTTATGGCTTCATCAATTTCGTCAGCGCCCTTTGCGCCGATGCCAACTACTTCAACAGCCCGTTCCACCTGGACGATTTTCTGACGAAGCTGCCGAATATGCTCAAACACTTCGCCGATTACAACGAGCTTCAGACCATCGATGAAATCCGCGCCAAATCAAGCGTACTGCCGCTCGGCATCGACCTGCGCCGCTTTGACGAGCATCGGGACAAACGCGCCAGCAACGACCCGCCCATCATCCTTTGGAATCACCGCTGGGAACATGACAAAGACCCGGCGGCATTCATCCAGAGCATGATCAAACTGGCGGACGAAGAATACGCATTCAAGCTGGCCATCACCGGCGAGCGATTTGGCGAGATGCCGCCGGCCTTCCTGGAGGCGCAGTCCCGGCTCGGCGACCGGATCATACAACTCGGCTACGTCGACTCATTCGCCGATTACGCGCGGCTCTTGTGGCGCTCGGATTTTGTCGTCAGTACCGCTCGGCAGGAGTTCTTCGGCGTTTCCGTCTGCGAGGCGATCTATTGCGGCTGCCTGCCAATCTTGCCCGACCGTCTCAATTATCCGAACTTGCTGCCCGAGGCATTCAAAAGAGCCTGCCTCTATCAGCGCGACCGCTTAACCGCCCAGCTGCGTTACCATCTGGACAGCGACGAAAGAATAGATACGTCTGCCCTACAGGAGAAGATCGCGCGCTTTGATTGGCGCTTGCTGGCGCCAATTTATGACGAAGAGCTGGAGGCATTGGCTAAGCGTCATCGCTTGCGTCGGGATCGGAGCCGTTGGCGCTAGCGCCGTTGCTCGCCCCGTCAGCGCTATCGGCTTCGTCCAGGAGCAATTTAAGCTGTTCCAAGGTCAGTTTGTCGTCCTGCGCAGACTCGCTGTCGTTAACTTCCGGTTCCAAATCCTGCGCAACTTCTTCCGCATCTGTAATATCGGTCTTGTCGGTCTCTGACGCGGAAGAGATTAATCGCTCGCGCGCGCGAAGTACCTGCTGAAGGTCGATTCGCTTTCGGAACTCGCATAAGCCAACCACTCTTTCTTTCTCGCGCAGAGCGATCACTGCATTGCCGCCGGCCCGACCCAGTGGCGCCAGTTCCGCGAGTTTGATAGACATGTACTTTGCTTTGTGTTTGTTCGTCAGCACCGTAATCATGCCGTTCATACGACCGTTTGTCGCCGCGGCGACCCAGCTGTTCTCATCCGGCAGCCAGATTGAACGTTTGCCTTGACCGCCGCGACCTTGCGCCGTCAACTGCGTCATCGGGCAGGTTCGGGCAATGCCATCATTCCTGATCGTCCAACTGAAATATCTGTCGTCAGCTACGAATGCGGCGACAACGCGGTCTGCTTTCTCTTTGAAAGACATTCCACGTACTCCGCCAGACACCAACCCAGTTGGACGGACATCTTGTTCGCTGAAGCGGATGGCGTAACCGCGCGCCGTGGTCAAGACGAGCTCATCCGCGCCGCTGCTGAAGAGCGCGTTGACAAGCCGATCGCCCCTGGCCAAATTTATCACACTGAATTCCTGCGCCATTACGCCTGGCAAGTCATCCAAACCCATTCGCTTGACTTGCCCCCGAGCCGTAACCAAACACAAATGGCCC
Organism: Chloroflexota bacterium; assembly: GCA_011523705.1. Taxonomy (GTDB): domain Bacteria; phylum Chloroflexota; class Anaerolineae; order Aggregatilineales; family Phototrophicaceae; genus UBA6055. The sequence goes on from WTGC01000004.1 coordinate 51,601, forward strand.
ACATTCAAATCAACCGGAAAACACCAGAATGAGACGACTGTCCGCTTGGAAGAAAACGAACACAGTTCGCTGAAGTGCTTGCCCTGCGCCGCCTGATCAACAAGAGGAATCTGCTGCACCGGCATCGACGCGCAAGATCCGTCATCGGCAAAGAGATACAATACTTGCGCCGTGCTGCTATGCTGCAGAAGCCGTGGCGGTGTCTTGGTCGTGGTCGTCACTCGCGGCGGCTCATCCAGCGCCGTGCGCCCCAAATGCCCCTTCACGCTGAGCATGACGACGGTCTTTTCTTCGGGCATCAAGAAGTCGGCTTGCGTCGCCGCCGTCGCCTCGCCCTCGGCTATGATGGTGCGCCGCGCGTCGCCGTAATCTTCTCTGACCGTTTCCAACTCTTCAGCGATTTTATTCCGCTGCTTTAGCGGGCTCGCCAACAGGCTCTCCAGCGACTTGATCAGCTTGAGCTTGTCCTTGTATTCCTCACGAATCTTGCGGATTTCCAGCGACGCCAGGCGCCGCAGCGGCATCTCGAGAATCGCCCGCGCCTGCGTCTCGGTCACTTTGAAATTCTTCACCAGGTTCTTGCGCGCCGTATCGCTGTTGCGCGACTTGCGAATCGTCTGGATCACGGCATCCAGATTGTCCAGTGCGATGAGCAGACCTTCGAGCACATGCGCCCGCTCGCGCGCCCGCGTCAAATCAAAGGCGCTGCGCCGCTGCACCACCTCGAGCCGGTGATCAAGATACACCCTCAGCGCTCGTTTTAGATTGAGTGTGCGCGGCTGACCATCCACCAAAGCCAGCATGATGATGCCAAATGTCGTTTGCAGCGGCGTCAGCTTGAACAACTGCGCCATCACGTCGGTCACTTCGGCGCCCCGCTGCAATTCAATCACCAGCCGCACCGTATTCTGCCGGTCGGATTCATCGCGCAGGTCTGCCAGTCCCTCCAGCTTGCCACTGCTGACAAGGCTGGCGATGCGTTCAATCAGCGCGGTCTTGTTGGTCTGGAATGGCAGCTCGCTGACGATAATCCGCGATTTGCCCCTGCCCATGTCTTCGACATGCACTTTCGCTCGCAGCGTGATCTTGCCGCGTCCCGTATCAAATGCCGAGCGCAACATGTCTTCTTCGCCGCGCATCTTATAGATGACGCCACCGGTGGGAAAGTCTGGACCCTTGACGAATTGCATCAACTCGTCGACAGTGATCGCGTCACGGCGGCGCCACTGTTTCAGCATGTACACCAGCGCGTCGCAAATCTCGCCCAGATTATGCGGCGGGATATTGGTCGACATGCCGACGGCGATGCCCGACGCGCCATTGATCAGCAGATTGGGCGCCATGGACGGCAGGACGGCGGGCTCGCGCAGCGATCCGTCGAAGTTGTCGACGAAATCAACTGTCTCCTTGTTGATGTCAACCAGCAGTTCACCGCCAATATCGGCCATCCGCGCTTCCGTATAGCGCATGGCGGCGGCGCCGTCGCCATCAATGCTGCCGAAGTTGCCTTGCCCGTCAATGAGCATGTAGCGCATCGAGAAGTCCTGCGCCATTCTCACCATTGTGTCGTAAACGGCGCCGTCGCCATGGGGATGATACTTGCCCAGCACTTCACCCACGATTCGCGCGCTTTTTTTATGCCCGCCGCTCGCGTGCACACCCATATCGTGCATGGCGTAAAGAATGCGCCGATGCACCGGCTTCAGCCCATCGCGCGCATCCGGCAGCGCCCGCGACACAATCACGCTCATCGCGTAACTTAAGTAGGCATCGCGCATTTCGTTTTCAATGTTGATGGGTTGGATCGAGCGATCAGCCATGAAGGGTCCTCGGCGTCGTGTCAGGATGGTGGCCAGCAGATTTTAGTTTAAACCGCCATCGCCAAGGGCGGAAACCGTCTGGTCGGGATATCGCGAGGCAAATTCTCAAAGCCTTACGGAAAGTGTCACTGAGGCGATCTGCCCGGATGATGCGTCGTATGAGAATCGTCAGGTCTGCGGCCTATCCATCTCCTGCCCACATCAATTTCCCATTGTAGAATGCAATTTGAGCGGGTGTCAATCAGTTTGGCGCCTTCTCTTTGCCCAAGCGCGCCGGTTGCTCGAACTCAAACGATGGAGCCGGCCAGCAATTTGGCGCCAGATCACCGGCCTAGACAAGGGGCTATGATGCGACGCTTCGCCTTGAACGTCATTGTCTTCTCGCTCTGCGCCACCCTCGTCGCCTGCGCATCGGAATCCGCCGTCGAGGTCGCGCCCGAGCTGGCGCTCGATCGAATCGCCTCTCCGGCGCCGACTGCGATACCGGCATTGGAAGCGCTGCCGACAGTCGAATCCGCCCCCTTGCCCACGCTCGATGCGCCGCCGCCCCCGCCGTCTTCGCCGACGGCCTCATCGCTAGACTTCGGCGCTATCATCAGCCGCGACTACGTGCAGCCGCCGACCGCCACCTACCGCCCTACCAAGATACCACCGGCCACGCCGATCGTCAGCGCGCCAACGCAGCCCGGCAGCGCCTACACGACCGCCGTGCCCCTTGATCATACTCAGCTGGATAGCGCGAGCATGGGCATTCAAGTCTACTACAACTTTGACGTGCCCGGCTGGGATCGCGTCCTCCGCCGGCTCGCCAGTTTGCGCGTCGGCTGGGTTAAGCTGCAAGCCAGTTGGAAATGGCTGCAGCCTGACGCCGCCGGCCAGTTCGACCAAAGTTTCCGCCTCTTTCAGCTGCACGTGCAAGAAGCGGACAAACGCGGCTTCAAAGTGCTAATTAGCATCGCCAAGGCGCCCGATTGGACGCGCCATACCGATCGCAGCGAAGATGGACCGCCCGACGACCTCAACCACTTTCGCTGGTTTATTCACAGCTTGCTGGAAAAAGTCGGACCCAATATCGACGCGATTGAAATCTGGAATGAGCCCAATCTCAAGCGGGAATGGACCGGTAGCCGCCCGATCAGCGGCGCCAGTTATATGGAGCTCTTCCGCGTGGGCTACGACGCCGTTCGAGAGTATTCGCCGAACATAGCGGTTGTCACCGCGGGCTTGGCGCCGACGGGCAATCATGACGGCATCTCCGTCGATGACCGCGCCTTCCTGCAACAGATGTACCAAGCCGGGTTGGGAGGATACAGCGATGTCAAAATCGGCATCCATCCCTATAGCTGGGGCAACCCGCCCGATTTCCTCTGCTGCGACAATGTCGCGGGCCAAGGCTGGGACGACAAGCCGCAATTCTTCTTCTTGCAGACCATTTACGATTACAACAATATCATCGCCGCCAACCGCGACAATGCGCCCATGTGGGTGACCGAATTCGGCTGGGCAACCTGGGAAGGCTTTCCCACCGAGGCGCCTGAAATCTGGATGGCTTACAACACCGCCTCCGATCAGAGCGACTATGCCCTGCGCGCCTTTGAAATCGGGCAGTCGCGCGCCGATATCGAATTAATGGTCCTGTGGAATCTCAACTACGCCTATGAACTGGCCGTCCAGCACCGCAGCGAACTGGCTGCCTACAGCATACTTTACCCGCGCTTTGACGGCAGCGACAACCAGCGCGAGCGCCCCCTCTTCCACGCCTTGGTAAACCGCCCCTGACGCGAGCCAAAAGAAAAACGCGGGGCGCCTTAGGCATCCCGCGTTTCGTCCTGGCGTCGCTGGTTGATTCTACAGCTCGCTGAGCATGTTCTCGAAGTCGTCCTGGTCGCCCACTTCATCCAGGTCCAAGGCGCCTTGCGCTTCGAGCGTGACCGCCGGCGCGACCGCTTCCCGATCCTGATAAGCGTGGAATCCGGTGCCAGCCGGGATCAGCTTGCCGATGATCACATTCTCCTTCAAGCCGTGCAGCGGATCCACCTGGCCCTCAATCGCCGCCCCCGCCAGCACCTTGATCGTATGCTGGAAGCTGGCCGCGGACAGATAGCTTTCCGTGCTCAGCGCCGCCTTGGTGATGCCGAGCAGCACCGGCTGACCCGAACACGGTTCCAAATCCTCATTGATCAGCCGCTCGTTGATTTCCAGCAGCTTCAACTGATCAATCAACTCGCCTGGCAGCAAGTCGCTGTCGCCGCTGCGCGTAATCTGCACTTTGCACATCATCTTGCGAATGACCGTCTCGAAGTGCTTGTCAGCGATATTCACGCCCTGGCTGCGATACACATCCTGAATCTCGCCCAGCAAATAGAGCTGCGTCGCTTTGGCCCCCTGAACCCGCAAAATCTGATGCGGATTCTTCGAGCCCTCGGTCAGCTGCTCGCCCGGCTCGACCGTCATGCCATCGTGGATCGTCTTGCGCAAGCGCGCGTTCGCGGGGATCTCAAGCTCTTCTTCATCGCGCAATTCGTCGCGGATGTAGATAACCTGCTCTTCAATATGCAGCCGCCCCGACGTTGCCGCCCGCATCTCGTCGTCGCCGTTCTTCGCTATCACCGCGCCTTCCTCAATGTCTCTGCCATCTTCAGCGACAATCTCCCAGCCGTCAGGAACTTCCTGCCGCCGGCTGAGCGCCTCGCTGTAGACGACGGTGGCGATGCGCGCGCCATCTTCGCGCTCCGTCAAGCGCAAGGTACCGCCGATTGACGTAATCACCGATTCGCCCTTGGGTTTGCGCCGCGCTTCAAACAGCTCCTCGACGCGGGGCAAACCGCTGGTGATATCGCGCACTTCGGCCGTGCCGCCACTATGAAAGGTTCGCAGCGTCAATTGCGTGCCCGGCTCGCCAATCGACTGCGCCGCGATGATGCCGACGGCCGCGCCGATATTCACCATCTCGCCCGTGCCCAGATCGCGGCCATAGCACAAAGCGCAGACACCATGAATCAAATCACAAGTCAAAGGGCTGCGCGCCTCGACTTCTTCCAAACCCGAGTTTTCGATCTTTGCCGCGACTTCTTCATCGATCATTTCGTTGCGCGCAACGATCAACTCGCCGCTTTCGGGATCAAAGATGTCCTGCGCCGAACAGCGCCCGACGATCCGTTCCTCAATGTTCTGACCGGCGATGTCATCATCTCGCCGGATGCGAAGCCCGCGGGTCGTGTTGCAATCCCAGCGATTGACGATCATGTCTTGCGCCACATCCACCAGACGCCGCGTCAGATAGCCGGCGTCAGCGGTTCGCAGCGCCGTATCGGCCAAGCCCTTGCGCGCGCCATGCGTCGATATGAAGTACTCAAGCGCGTTCAAGCCTTCGCGGAAGTGGCTGCGAATGGGCAAATCGATGATGCGCCCCGACGGATCCGCCATCAAGCCGCGCATGCCGGCCAACTGCGTAATCGGACCGAAGCCGCCTTTCGTCGCGCCAGATTTCGCCATAACTGCGATTGGTCCGTAGGGATCCAGCGAATCCTGAATCTGGTCTTGCAAGGTGTCTTTGGCCCGATTCCATTCATCAATGGTGACCTGGTAGCGCTCGTCTTCGGTCATCAAACCGCGGCGGAAGTCGCGCTCGGCTCTTGTCACCACATCTTCCGCCTGTTGCAGAATCTCCGCTCGCTCGTCCGGAACCGTCAAGTCGCTGACGGCGATGGTCGTGCCCGAAATCGTCGCGTAGTGGAAGCCAAAGTCCTTGATCGCATCCACGACCTGAGTCGTCCTCTCGCCGCCGATCCTTTGATGGCAGCGAGCCACCAGGTCCTGCAGTCCCTTCTTGTCCATCGTCATTTGCACGAATCGCATTTCATCCGGCAAGATGCGATTAAAAATAGCCCGTCCGACAGTGGTAATCTCGGGCGCATCCTGCGGCTCGCCGCTGTCATAGACATTACCTAGCAAGATCGGCGTATGCAGATCGACCAAGCCCAGACGATACAGGTTCTCCACCTCATCCATATCGACCACCACGCGCCGCTCATGCAAATTGGTGATCGCGAGCTGAGATTCCAGCTCCCGCTCCCGCATATACATGCGCATCTCGTAGGCATTTGCCAATATGCAGTCCACGTCGCCAGCAAGCAGAGCTTCAACGGTACGGTCGAAAGCCGACATGACAACGCGAGGACGGCCCGTCTCGTCAGCTTCGGATTTGTCTGCATACTCGATGATATTGGGGAAGCGTCGCCGTTGAGCATAGTAGTAACCGTTGCTCCGAAGGGCGATGCCCACCTTATAGTCGCCACTGTCGAGCGCGCTCTCATAGGCAAACTCATGCCGCCGTTCTTTCAGTGCGACGATTTCTACCGACGGATCCATTGTCAGATAGTAATTGCCGAGAACCATGTCCTTCGACGGACCAACGACCGGCGAACCGTCCGAGGGCTTGAGCAAGTTTCGCGTGCTAAGCATCAACTCGCGCGCTTCTTCAACGGCGCGCATCGGGCCATCTTCATCGCCTTCTTCCCGCTTGCCCAATGGCACATGCACCGCCATTTGATCGCCATCGAAATCGGCATTAAAGGCGGAGCAAACCAGGGGGTGAATTTGGATCGCCTTGCCCTCGACCAGCAAGGGCTCAAAGGCTTGAATGCCCAGACGGTGCAAGGTCGGCGCGCGATTCAGCAGCACCGGGCGCTCGCGTATCACTTCCTCGAGCACTTCCCAGACTTCTGGTCGTTCGCGCTCGATGATGCGCTTGGCGCCTTTGACATTGCTGGCGTAGTTGTAAGAAACCAGCCGGCTGATGACGAAAGGACGATACAACTCCAGCGCCATCGTCTTGGGCAAACCGCATTGATGCAGCTTGAGTTTGGGACCGATGACGATCACCGAGCGGCCCGAATAATCGACGCGCTTGCCCAGCAGATTGCGCCGGAAGCGCCCCTTCTTGCCCTTGAGCATGTCGCTCAGCGATTTCAACTCGCGGCGTCCGCGCCGGCTCAGCGCCTTGCCCCGCTGGCTGTTGTCAATCAAGCTGTCGACCGCCTCCTGCAGCATGCGCTTTTCGTTGCGCACGATGACATCGGGCGCCCCCAAATCCAGCAAGTGCTTCAGACGATTGTTGCGGTTGATTACCCGGCGATATAGGTCGTTGAGATCGCTCGTAGCGAAACGGCCGCCATCCAATTGCACCATCGGCCGCAAATCCGGCGGTATCACCGGCAAGACCGTCAGGATCATCCATTCCGGGCGATTGCCATCCGGCTCGTTTTCCTGCTTGGTTTCGTCGGTATCGACCACCGTGCTGCGGCTGCTGCGCAGGCTTTCAACCACGCGCAGTCGTTTCGTCGCCTTCCGCCGACGCTGCTTGGACCTGGACGTGCGCACCTCAAGCCACAATTCTTCGGATAGCTTGGCCAGGTTCAAGGCGCTCAAAATCTCGTAGAATGCCTCGGCGCCCATATTCGCCTGAAAGACGTTGCCAAACTTGCTCTTCAATTCGCGATAGCGGCTCTCGGACAAGAACTGCAGCACATGAAGCTCGTCCAATTCGCTGATCTGCTTCTCGGCGCTGGCGCGCAAGAGGCTCACCTTCTCTTCCAGCGCCGCCAGATGCTCTTCCATTGAGCTGTCGACATCGACATTGGCCGAGTCAATCGCGCCGCTGATTTTCTGAATCTCTTCCTGCACCAGCGCATCGGTCTCGCCTTGCAGCCCGCTGAGATAATCATTGACCAGGGTCTGGATCCGCGAGATATGATCATTGGAGACCGTTTCGCCCGGGGCGACCACAACCGACGAAGCCGCCTCCAGCGTGATCTCCGCCGTTGCGCCCTGCCCCAGCAAGTTCTCCACCTGGGTCTGCGCGACCTGCGCCTCGTTCATCACCTCATCGCTGAGGCGAGCCAGCTCGGTGTCGTAGTGCTGGCGTATCTCCACCACTCTGTTGTCGAATTCCTCGGCGATTTGATCGCGATTGCCCCGGATCTCGCTCATCTGCTCTTCAATATCGCCGGCGAGCTCCTGCTCCTTGGTCTGCAATTCCTTTTCAATACGCGCGACGGCCTTGCCCCGCGCGTCTTCGTCAACCGTGGTAACCACATACTGAGCAAAATAAAGCACGCGATCCAGATTGCGCCGGCTCACATCCAGCAGCAGCCCCAGATAACTTGGCACGCGCCGCGTATACCAAACATGCGCGACCGGCGCCGCCAGCTCGATATGCCCCATGCGCTCGCGCCGCACCGACGAACGCGTCACCTCAACGCCGCATTTGTCACAGATGATGCCCCGATAGCGGATATTCTTGTACTTACCGCAATAGCACTGCCAATCCCGCGTGGGTCCGAAGATTCGCTCGCAAAACAGCCCGTCCATTTCCGGACGCAGGCGCCGATAGTTGATCGTCTCGGGTTTCGTTACTTCGCCGTAAGACCAGGACCGCACCTGCTCCGGCGAAGCCAGACTGATACGCAATGCACTGAAGTCTTTCGCCTCCAAGACGGAACCTCCTCTGCGTTATGATTCAGTTGCTTGAACGAAGATGACTTGATGAAGCAAATGCTCTATCACCATTCAATAGCAAAAGCGCACCAGAAGGCACAACTTCTGAGCCTTTCGCAAACCGTGATATATTAGCGTTTTTCCATCGTTGCGAATTGTAACTCGCCGCCCGGCCCTTGTCAAGGCGCGACCAAAAAGTCGCCCATCGTCGCGCTTCCTGCTGTAGGGGCGATTCTGTGAATCGCTCACCCGAAATAATAGAAACTGTAGGGGCGACCCTTGGGTCGCCCGCAGGCACAGTTGGGGCGAGCCACCGGCTCGCCCGTACACACGTTTGTGGGATTCGCGCCTGCGCGCCACAAAAAGGAAGGGGCATTTTTCGCCGAAGTCGCAATCCTTGGCTCCCCTTCCCTCCTTGTGGGTGCGCGCAGACACTGCACTTCGGGAAGGGGCCGGGGGATGGTGGGTGAGGTAATCCCTACCCCTTCACCGCGCCAATCGTCAGGCCGGAAATGAAATAGCGCTGAAGCATCAGAAACAACGTGATCACCGGCACCGACACCAGCGTCGCCGCCGCCATCATTTCGCCATAAGGAATCTGCGACGCGGTCGCCTGGCTGCGCATGGTCGCGATGCCGACCGGCAGCGTAATGACCTCGTTGCCGCGCAGCACCATCAGCGGCCAGATAAAACTGTTCCACGAG